>QNCH01000092.1 GCA_003645745.1 Candidatus Omnitrophota bacterium | reverse complement strand
TGATACTATTTTATTGATTTGGGGCTGTGGCGCAGTTGGGAGCGTAGCAGACTGGCAGTCTGTTGGCCGTGGGTTCGAGTCCCACCAGCTCCACCATTTCAAAATCTATGGTCATAAATGTTAAAAAATAAAAATTTATTTTTAATTGGTTTTTTTATCTTTTTTTTATTATCATTTTTCACCTATAATTTTTGTTTTTCAGCTAAAGCCAATCTTAAATCTAAAATCTACGTTATCCCTGTAAAAAAAACAATTGACCTCGGGCTGTCTTCATTCATCAAACGCATTACTACACAAGCTAAAAATAACCATGCTGATGCAGTTGTCTTTGATATTGACACTTTTGGCGGAAGAATAGACGCTGCTAATGAAATAACCTCTGCAATTGAAAATTTATCTCCTATTCCAACTTATGCTTATATCAGCAATTCAGCATGGTCAGCAGGAGCTTTGATTGCATTGTCATGCAAAACAATTATTATGAAAACAAGCTCTTCAATCGGCTCAGCAGAACCGCGCACAATAAGTTTCGGCGCAATGCAGAAACCTGATGAAAAATTAATCTCAGCATTAAGAGCCAAATTTAAAACCACTGCCCAGGCCAATTCGCATTCAGCAAACCTGGCACAAGCAATGGTGGATAAAGATATTGAAATAATTACAGCAAAAGACAAAAACGCAAAAATTTTGATCCTGACAAAACAACAATTTCTTGCACAACAAACACAAAACAAACTTAAACAGCAAACAATTATCAGCCCCGCAGGCAAACTGCTTAATTTAACTGCTCAGGACGCACTGAATTTAAAATTAACAAAATTGGTTGTAACCTCAAAAAAAGAATGTTTAGACTATGTAATGAAGATAATCCCCCCATCTTCTCAACAGCCCTCTGAAATCATTGAACCTAAAATAAATTGGTCAGAAAATTTAGTGCGTTTTCTTACACACCCAATTATTAGCTCTTTGTTTTTAAGTTTAGGCATTATATCTTTAATCTTTGAACTTAAAATGCCCAGTTGGGGCATTAGCGGAACAATCGGCATTATTCTTTTAGTTCTATTTTTTGCCGCGCACTATTTAGCTGGATTAGCAAACTGGATAGATATATTTATTTTCTGCCTCGGAATTGTTTTATTAATGCTTGAAATTTTTGTTATCCCAGGCTTTGGCATAGCCGGGATATCAGGCATAATACTAATTATTTCAGGATTAATTTTTTCTATGCTCAAACACCCTTTTAAATTCCCTTCATGGGAATTAAGCAACGCGTTAAATATTATAAGTTACAGTACAATTTTCAGTTTTCTAATTTTAGTGCTCTTTTTAAAATTAATTCCTAAAACAAATATCTGGAAACAAATCACTTTAAACACAAAAGAAGATAAAGCACTGGGCTTTCAAATAAATTCCTTGCCGAAAAGTATAAGCGCTGGTAAAATAGGCTATACAAAAACAATGTTAAGGCCGGCTGGCAAAGCTATTTTTGAAAAACAAACCTTTGAAGTAACTACATTAGGAGAATTTATCAGCCAGGGCGAAAAAATAAAAATTAATAAACTTCAGGGAAATAAAATATTTGTTGAAAAATTAACATCTTAAACATTTTCCTTATACTCTACTCTATTTTTAAGAAAAAAAGGATACAAAATGATACCTGCATGGCTTTTCATTATTATCTGTCTTAGTTTAGGTTTTATTTTAATTTTTATTGAAACTGTACTTATCCCTGGTTTTGGCGTAGCTGGAATATTAGGCATAATATCTATTGTCTATGCCTGTTATAGCGCATTCGCCGATTTAAACCTACTTGCAGGCATAGCTGCCGCGTTAACCAGTATTTTAGTTACTTTATTTCTGTTTAGAATTTTGCCGCAGACAAATATCTGGGATAAAATCAGGCTGTCTGCTTGTGAACAAAAAAAAATGGGTTTTAACACGTCCAGGGATCATCTAAATACTTTAATCGATCAAACAGGCCGCACTTTAACAATGCTCAGGCCAAGTGGCACTGCTTTAATTAATCAAAAACGTTATGATGTAATTACTGACGCGGAATTTATTGCAAAAAATATAAAAATTATTGCGTATAAAATTGAAGGGAATAAAATATTTGTCAAGAAGTCAGCAAAAAACTAATTAGTTAATAAATCGGTGTGAATTGGTGTCTTAAGTTGTAAAGTAGATTCCCGCTAAAAGATTGCGGGAATGAATAAAAAGAAAAATGACACCATGCAATGTCATTCCCGCAATCTTTTAGCGGGAATCAATATTCAGGATAGGTCACTTACTAACTGTTTTAACAGAAAGTCCCCCATTGACTCACCGATAAAAAAAGGAGGTTATAATGCCTGTTTTAATACTCACAATCATTGTTGTTGCAATTTTCTTTTTATTCGCGTATTTGATTCCTGTGCGGCTCTGGATTTCCGCGATTGCCGCAAGCGCGCAAATATCTCTATTCAGCCTTATTGGTATGCGCTTAAGAAAAGTTGACCCTTTTATTATTGTTCCCTGTATTATTATGATTCATAAAGCAGGCTTAAATGTTACCAGTAACGCGTTAGAAGCGCATTATCTCGCAGGCGGTGATGTAATGCGTGTAGTAACCGCATTAATTTCCGCGGATAAAGCAGAGTTAAATTTAAAATTTGCCAAAGCCTGCGCAATTGATTTAGCAGGCAGAAATGTATTAGAAGCAGTAAAAACATCAGTTAACCCAAAAGTAATTGATGCTCCTAAATCAGGCCTATTATCAGCAGTGGCTAAAGATGGAATTGAGGTGCGTGCCAGAGCCAGAGTAACTGTGCGCGCGAATATAGAACGCCTTGTCGGCGGAGCAACTGAAGAAACAATTATTGCCAGAGTTGGAGAAGGTATTGTTACTACAATCGGTTCCGCTATTACATATAAAGCTGTTTTAGAAAATCCTGATAATATTTCCAAAAATGTGCTTGAACGCGGCCTGGATGCAGGCACTGCATTTGAAATCCTTTCTATTGACATTGCTGATGTTGATGTAGGCAGGAATATCGGCGCGAAATTGCAAACTGACCAGGCGGAAGCTGACCTAAAAGTAGCGCAGGCGCGCGCTGAAACCAGAAGGGCAATGGCTGTTGCCCAGGAACAGGAGATGAAAGCACGTATCCAGGAAATGCAGGCTCATGTTGTAGAAGCACAAGCTGAAGTGCCTAAATCTATTGCTTATGCTTTTCGTGAAGGAAAACTTGGTATTATGGATTATTATAATTTTCAGAATATTCAGGCAGATACAAAAATGCGGGAAAATATTGCAAAAACAGAACCGCCAAAAAATAAACAACCAGGAGATAATAATTAACAAATAAACTTATGTTTAAATTACTTTTTCTCATCTACTTTATTTTTATTGTTATTCATAAAATTCTCAGTTTAGAAAATGAGAAGGACCAGAACAAAGCAAAAAATATTACAGTCCAGGATTATTTGCCAATCAATACACAATTAAAAATAGAGAAGCGAAATGTAAAAAAAGTTAAAGCAAAAACATATTCAAACATCAGAGAAAATTATTCTGAGCAAAAAAACCTGTCAGGAAAGATACAAGAAAAAACACAAATTAATATAAAACAATTAAAAGCTGCACAGCAATTAATAGAAAAACAGCCATTGAAAAACAACGTCAGACAAGGTATAATATGGTCAGTGATTATCGGAGCGCCAAGGGCAAAAGTAAAATTTAGCCGCCACAGATACTCATAAATTTATACTCAAATCCTCAGAATAAGCCGAAGTGGTGGAATGGCATACACGCTGGTCTCAAAAACCAGTGGCCGTAAGGCCTTGTGGGTTCAAATCCCACCTTCGGCACCAATTTTTAACCCGCAATTTATCTTGTTACATCAATAATTTCGTATTTAATTATGCCTGCAGGCACATTGACTTCAATCATATCGCCTTTTTTGTGGCCGAGCAATCCTTTACCTAAAGGCGAAGTAACTGAAATTTTACTTTTCTTAAAATCTGATTCTGCTTCTGAAACAAGCAGATAAACTTCTTCCTCCTGATCAGATAAGTCTTTCAGCTTTACTTTTGCGCCAACAAAAGCTTTATTTTTATCAATATTTTCATCTTTTAGTAAACGTACCCTGCTTAAAATATCTCCTAACTCAGCGATTCTCCGTTCATTCAACGCTTGAGCTTCCTTTGCCGCGTCATATTCCGCATTTTCGCGCAAGTCCCCCATTTCTCTTGCTTTTTCTATAGCTTTAGAAAATTCAGGCCTGCGCACTTCTTTTAACTGTTTATATTCCGCCTTTAACTCTAAAGATCCTTGTTCCGTAAGAAATACATCCCCTTGTGCCATAATTTAATACCTCCATTAATTTTCAGGAAGGGTTTGAAACCATCCCCCACTGCATTATCCCAACAATTTCCTTTACTACTCATACATTGAATTATACTCAAACGTAATAAATTTGAGTATATATACTCAAATTGGTTATTTTATAAAAATTCATTACAATTAATCTTTATTCCTGAGACTGTCTATGGCTTTTCTCACTAATCTGTGCAAAGCTGTTAATTGCTTTCATATTCGCTGATCCTTCAACAGCTTTTAAAGCAATATCCTGCACCTTACCATAAGCTTTCTCTATCTTTTCTGATAAATTCGCGCTTTGCTTAGTTTGGTCTGCAACTAATTTTTGTAATGATTCAATCTTTGTCTCTAAAACACTTTTTTCCCCTTCATATCCCTTTTTCAATAAAGCAATGTCCTTTTCCGTTTCTCCTTTTAACTTTGCTGTTGTTTCTGTTACTGCCTTATTAACCGCTGTTTCAAGTCTTTTAGGAAAAGTGTCCGTTTCCTGCTGTAATTTTTTAAATACTTGCTCTTTTGCCTGCACACAATCTTCGCGTTCTTTTAACTCTTTTTCCATATCCGCGAATTTTTTATTAAACGCTTCCTGCTTTACTGCTAATTCTTTTTCCTGTTTCTTCATTTCATCTTTAAATTTGTTTTCAGCTAATTGTTTTTCTCTTTGGAATTCATAAATATATTCCTCTTTTGCCCTGTCTCTTTTTTTCTTCTCTTCAACATTTCGTTCTTCTATAAAATCCGTATGCTCTTTTTTCTCTTTGTCCCAATCAATGCGCGTTATCTTAATTTTATTATCCAATTCCTCTTTTAAATATTTCATCTCTATTTCAAATTCACTCTTTTTCTGTTTTTGTGCTTCAATTAAAGCTGCTAAAGCAAAAGCAGATTTCTCTATTTCAAAAATTTCCTGCAATTCTTTATTCTTAATATTAATCGCTTCCTGGGCATTTTTATAATTACCTATTTCTTCGCCTAACTTCTCAGAAATCTGTGACAACATTTTCCCTACATTTAATTTAAGACTGCTAATATCTTTTTCAATTAAATCCACAGACAAAGAATCTACAGATTCAACTATTGTTTGTATCTTTTTTTCTTCAACCTTTTTTTCTGGATTTAGTTCTATTTTTGCCTTTTCTTCAAGTTTTATTTTTAAATCTTTAAAAGCTTCCAACATTTCTTTTTTTGTACTGGATAACGAAATTTTTGGTAAATCATTAGTAGTCTTAACCATAATTTTTTCCTCCTTTAACTTTTAGAATTTACAGTACATCATCTCAACAATTTATGTTACTAATCATATACTCAAACATAATAGGTTTGTAATTTGATGACACCACACTCGCACTGCATATTGAAACGTTTTTCATTCGCCAAACCTTAGGCGCACCCTGCTGTGCCTGCGGTTTGTCTTAAGTCAGAACGTTCAAATCTAGGGCACAGGGAAACGCCTAAATTTTACAAACCAATTGCGTTTGAGTATATATTTTTATTCTCTACCTAATGGCTTTGGACGAAATTCTTTATTTCCCGTCCATCCATTACAGGCTTTTTCCCGAAAATCGAATTTGGGAATATACGGTTTTATATCAATAAGAGGTGTATTGTCTAAAACATCTATCTCGCTTACCTCCAAGATGTTTTTATTTCTTTTCTCTAATTTGACTATAGAGATTCCAATGCTATTGGGCCTGCAAGGATGCCGAGATGCAAAAACGCCATGAGGAGAGTCATCCAAAAATGTTAGTCGAGACAATTTTATTTCTTCGGCTTGGTCAAAAATATAAAATAATATGATATGTGAGAATGTTTCAATTGTTTCTAATCCTTTTTCATATTCTGGGAATAGTTCTATTTGCCCTTTGCCTTCAGGCCTTGCTTGGCCCTGGATAGGACATTCATTTTTTGTCTTGTATGGACTATGAATAATTCCTATCTGTTCTATTTTAAAATTTTTTTTCATATTTTTAACGCGGACAGACACAGGAGTCTGTTCCTACACATTCTATTTTAATTTGTGTTTTATTAACGGTTTCCAGCACAGCTGAACACCCTACAGGATAATTATATTTGATTAAATAATTTTTGATTATTTTTATTCATTTCTTCAGATAACATCCAAGCTCACCTGCCAAAAATGCGTAGCGTTTTTGGCCAGGTGCAGCGCCATTGTTATCTGTTTTTATTTTATACCAATCAATTGCAGATGTAAATATTTCATTTATCCTGTAGGG
>QNCH01000091.1 GCA_003645745.1 Candidatus Omnitrophota bacterium | reverse complement strand
TCTGTATTACCATTAACTCCGCAAAAATCAAAATATGCTGTCTGCGTATAACAAGGGCCCCTTAAAGCGCCCAGCTCATTATGGATAACTCTAAACCCCATCTTTTCCGCAATGTAATTAAGGCTACGACAATTACACCAAGTCAAAACCGCTTCAATGTCATAATCATTGCGCATCCTAGAAAATATAAGCATCAACTCTTTTTCTAAAGGAACGTATCTTCGGCACATCAAAAAATTCCAAGCTGTACAGAGATCAGGAAATTTTTTATCCAGTGTCTTAAAAATTTTCTGATCCACAATATATTTCTTAGCTGAGTAAACGTCCTGAGAAGAAACAAAGGAAAACTCCCATTTTTTCTGTATTTTCGCATCTTTACCTGAACATCTTTGCCAATAATGACAGGGATCTTTAAAATAATCTTTATTACCTACAAAGATAATTTCCTGAGGGCTAAAATGTCTGAGCTGCTTGTAAAAAACCCAAAAAAAGCGAGCCTCTCCTCCTAAAATGTTGTAAGGATATAAAAAAGATATAAACATATTAAAATTTATTTAAAAAGCTTCTCATTTTACCCAATAAAACCTCTTTTTTACGTTCAACCAATAAATCAAAAATGCTTAAAAAATTACGCTTAATAGAATCATTCTTACAGCGAAATATTGTTATGGGTAAAGAATTAAGTAAATATTCAAATTCATCATCATTATTCTGAACAATAAGCTGACGCATCTTCATTGTTATTTTTAAAAAACTTTTTTGAAATTTAATCTGACGATAACTCTGCGCATCTTGCAAATTAATACCAGTTTTTTTATTTTGTTCAAAAGTCACATTACTTTGACAAATTCTGCCTTGCCGCACAAAAATTTCGGCAATATTACGTATTGCCTCACCGTCGCGACTGTGCATTTGTATCAGGTTACGATTAATTATTTGTTTTATTTCACCAGTACTGCGCCTTAATTGAAACAACATTTTTTCGGCTTTGCCCTTTTTAAAAAAACCAATTTTATCCAGAACCCACTCTTGCTGTCTGAAAAATTCTAAAGCTCCAATATTTTTACGCTCATAATATTTATCCAATGCTATAGAAATCGTCGGAATATTATTCGCCATGGCAAAAATGATGGGATGATGCTTAAACGTCAGGCAGTATTTTGCTTTCCCGATAACAGCTTTAATAACACGAAAATCAAAATCATATTTTAATATAACAGATGGCGCAGCCATGGTCATTTGTAATGACTTACAAGCGCCAATATCAGAATTTATCATCGGCACCAATACAATCTTTTCTTTAAATTGTGTGCTGATATAATCACAAATTTCTGCCATTCTATCCACAATTTTACCACGAATGCTCTCATCCTGACCCCAAAAATGAAAATTAACAGCAACAAACGGTTCGCTAAGAACAATATTATTTTCTAACAATATATTATTTACTGCAGCATCATCTAACTGCTCACAAAATAATGCATCATCAAATGCAATATGAACTTTTTTCTCAGTTATACCAATTTTTTTTAAATCAGTTGCTGAGTCAGTAACATCTCTCACATAAATCTCTTCGACGCAAGATAACCCCCATTTCGCCAAAAAAAAATCGATAAAATTCTTGAATACTCCGATAGTTTGACCGGAACAAACAACTTTTACCCCTCGCTGGCAGGCTAATTTAATCAAAAGCATATTATCCCATAACCGGCTTCTAGTCATTCCTGTTAAATATCCTCCGCCTGTAAGATGTAAAATATCCGCTTGCTTTAATAAATACAATAATTCTTTTTCTTTTTGAAAAAGGCTTATCCCAAGCAATAACCGCAATGCAATTAAAGGATATATTAAGCAAAAATAATAATCTGATTTGCCATAATGAGGCAAAGTATCCGCCCTAAAAAATATATTTCTAGGGGCATCAAATACTTTCACATTATGCGCACGCATGGTATATTTCTGATTAGGGGTTAACACGATAATTTCCGCCAAAGGCACAATTCTCTGCCAATGCCGGATACAAGCATTCAACTGAGCTTCATCACCAGTATTAGCATAACCATAACCACCAGCTAATATAACTTTCAAGCTGTCAGTTCTACTATTTCCTACTTTCTTTTTTATTTTATGAACTCGGGAAATAAACTTTACAGGAACTTTGCCGAAAATTTTATAAAAAAATTTACTTAATCTGCGATTTCTTTCTAATTTCTGCCACTCACGATGTATTGCTATCTCTTCTTCTGTAATTGGGGTACTACCCAGATAAAAAGAAAAACGTTTTATCGCGCGTTTTTGTTTAAAAACAGCAGTTTCTGGTTGGGAATCAAAAACTTCACGCTGCGAAATTCTCTGTAAACTTATTTTATCATCCAACGCTAATTGCCTAAGCATTAAATTTATTTTTTGATTTCTACTAACAATAACAGTTTTTCCACGCGGGTCATCACTGTACTTCCCCCAAGCGTCTTTTACGCTAATATCAGCTGTAGAAGCAAAAAAATCAGGACAATAAAAACAACATTCCTGTGCAAAGAAATACTTACGCCACATAGATGTAAACTTACTTGAAAATCTATTCCTATGACTTAAAACAGCATCCTTTGAATAAAACGTATTAAAATAATCATTTGCCGTTTGCATTGATGAATCTTTAGCCCGCAAATTAGCACTATATGCATCTTTTTTTTTTATCCCATTTTGTCTTGCCAGACAATCCATAAAGTTCCCAGTAGTATTATGCGAACACATAATTCCTGCAGTATATTTAACCAAATTCTTTAATTTCACAGATGCCAATTCAAGCGCCCTGAGAACACATGGCGTTCCAACAAGAACCGCGGACAAATTCTTTTCACTTAATCTCTGCAAAGCTTTATCATAACACACAGATTCATAAAAAGAACCCCGAGAGCTATCAATTTCTTCATCTGTTTTCAGAAGCTTAACTATATTATGCGGCTTACCAATACAAGCAGATTGTCTTACCGGCGCAACAACGCAATCAATATCTCCATTTTTTAGCATTTTCTTAAGTAACTCAGTTAATACACCACCTGAAGGACTTTTTTTGCGTAACTGCTTATCCTTATTCCATCCCGCATAAGTATCGCAATTATCCAAACCTTCGAATTCCTGTTTCTCAAAAAACGAATCAAACCATTGAACATGATTTTCAGATTGAAAAGGACAAGTTTCCTGGCATTTTCCACAATTAATACATCTTTGTTTGTCAACACTTGGTTTCCAACTACACGAGTCACTCCAAATCATTTTTAAAGCACCAGTAGGACAAGCCGCTGCGCAAAATCCACAGCCAATACAAAGGTTCCATTTATTTATTGTAATCATATTATTTGTCATCATTACTTAAAACAGCAACAAGATGCGTGCCGCCCTTAATTAAACTAAATATATTCTGACCAATAAAATCCTGAAATTTTCCAGTAAAATTTTGTGAGGATTTGAAATAAGGGGAATAAGTCTTATTACCTAAATGAGCAGTGTAAATACTTATCCTTAGATGTTTTCTATCAGCCCAGCATCTAATTCCTTTTCGCGAAATAGCCCACAAATGACGAACAGGGTCAATACCATGCAGCATACTTCCAGAAGATAACATCCATAATGTCCTTATAAACGACATTTTATTTGTGTTTTGAATACACATAACTCTTTTCTTCAACTTTTTCGGATAAGCAAGATATTCAAGTGAATCACTATTGGGAAAATGAGCCACCATTATTCCACCTGGCTTTAAAATATTCATCATTTTCTCAAGAAACCCACAAGGATCAATTAAATGCTCAAGAAGATGCCTGGTATAGATAAAATCGAATTTTGAGTTAGGATAATTACTAATATCAGCTGCATCACAGTTAAACACGTTTGTAACTCCTGCTTTATCCCGGGCAAAAACACAAGCGTCTGAATCTAAGTCAACATACGTAGCTTTACCATAACCCAAATTTTCAAATGACTTAGCAAAAAATCCGCCGCCGCCGCCGACATCAAGCATAGATAAAGTTCCGGTTGCCCGCAAATCAAAATCCTTAAATAATTCACTGGCGGCAGTGATAATTATCTCTTTGTTAATTAAATTCGCTTGATAACAGAACCCTGCGTAGAATTCATCCAATTTTTGCTGTTTCGGCATAGGCCAAACCCTGCCAGTTCCACATTTTCGGCACTGCCAAATTGCATATTCAGACATATTATAGCGATAAAACAAACGATCGCCACAAAACAAACAGCTGAGTTTAGATTGTTGTGTATTCATGAAACACACGCTTGGACGAAATAGAAGGTGTTGTCAGTTTCTGTCTTGGCATAATGCCACTGATCGTTTGTCCATAACTTACTTATTTGGTAACTCCAACACAAGCTCCATCTGCGTTCCATTATTAAAATTTTGGGATTACTCCGGTAGTTTATAAATTTGTTGCGCTGGTAAAAAATATCAGCTGCATTTTTATCAAGATACTCATTTACCTGATAATCGAATATGTTTAGCGTAAGAGATAAAACCATAAATGTATTTTTAAGGTATACAAACAAGTCCACACCTGCTTCTTCTCGTCAAAATTTCCGTAAGATAAAAGATCATACCATCTCTCACAGTCTGCGGGGAATTTATCCTTAAGCCATCAGGTGATTTATGCCTTATACTCAAACGTAATGGGTTTGAATATATTTGGGGATATTTAAAAGGATATATTTTTATTTTATCTCACCTTCATATCTGTTTTCATCAAATCTTCTCCTGCATAAAATAAAGTTCCAGGAAAACTCCTAAATTTATACCACCCAGACACACTCATTTTACCCTGATTTCTCTTAATAAAATCTTTAGTCAATTCCAAATCTTCCTTTCTCTCTCCAGGTATATCATACATAAAAGAACCCTGAATAGGCAAACCTACGTGGTTGGCAATATCAATTGCTCTCTGATTGTCTTCTACTGTATTCCCTTTATTTAACAATTTTAATATTCTATCACTTCCACTCTCAGCTCCAAATCTTATACTTAAAAATCCAATTTTTTTCATCATTTTAACCGCTATTAAATCAACAATATTCGAACGGACAAATCCTTTGAGCTTTAATCTCTTTTGAAAATTTTTTTTAAGCCATAACTCGAATATTTTTTCAAACCTCTTTCTATTAGCAATAAACAAATCATCAAAAATACGTAAAACTTTAACCTGCGGATATCTCTTCAATATATATTCAACCTCTTCAATGAAATACTCTGCACTGTGAAACCGTATATTTTTCCAAAAATTTTGGGAAGAGCAAAAAGAACATCGAAAGGGGCATCCTCTTGAAGTAAAAATAGGCACATGCTCGCCACATCGTCCTCTGTCAGGAAATTTTAAAGAATCTATATCCTTTATATTCGACATTCTGATTATTTTTTCATCTGCCCCATCAATAATACGATTCAGGGCATTTTCTCCCTCACCTATAACGATATGACTAAAATTGTAATCTTCTAATCCTTTCCATAATGTTCCTTGTCCACCAATAACCACAGGAATTTCCGTAGCATTTAAAATGTCAACCGCCTCTTTTATCCCCCAAGCATTAGTTGAAAGACCAATAAAATCACACTCTTTAAGATCTTTTTTGTTTTTTACTATTTCTATGTCCGCCTTACAATTTGTCTTCAAATAGCCTAGCCCCAAAGGAAACTCAGAAATAGGATATTCCCCCCCACACATATATAATTTAATTTTTACCATTATTTATTATTCTTTTTACAGCTTTATACTATACTCAAACGTAATGGGTTTGCAAAATTTAGGCGTTTCCCTATGCCCTGTTCTGACCTAAGCCAAAACGCAGGCGCAGCTTGCTGCGTTGAGGTTTGGCGATTGAAGAACGTTTCAAGACGCGGTGTGAGGTGGACGTCATAAAATTGCAAACCTATTACGTTTGAGTATATCTTGTAATTTACTACGCATAAAAAAAATACTCTATTTGCCTTTTAAATTTTGCTTGCCATATTCTAACCAAGCAAATTCTATGCCATAATGGACTTACGCTAAACCAAAAGTCCACTAGTTGAAAAATTTTTCTTATTAAATTTTTATTGTCAGAACAAGGCATGATAAATCATGCCCCTACAAAATATTTTTATCCTTTTCAACTTCTATGATATTATCATTACTTCCCGCGTCCATACCATAACTCTTTATTTTTGTAAGTAAATGTGGCGATACATTCCATCTTGCTCCATCTTCGGTAATAACTGTTACAGTTTTCCTGTTATATTTAATAATAGTCGCAATTTGCCTTACTCTGCCAGATGGATGAAAACTTACCTTATCCCCAATGCCAAATTCCAGCATTTCTCTATGCTGATACATTTGCTCAAGAAACTTTAATCTTTCCACTACCCGATGATTTAAATCAATTAATTCTTTTTCTGTTAGTCGATCAATATCTATTTTCATAAGATTCCTTTACGCTCTTTTATTATCTACAAATTTAAGTTTACTGCGTAATTGACGTTTATTCAAGAATTTATTTACACGCGTTGGTAATCGATGAGAAGCTGTGAAATAATACCCCATTATTCTTTTTTCGCGTTTTTTCTCCGACGAGACATAAAGAGAAACGGGCGAAAAACAGTGATTATTTCACAGCTTCT
>QNCH01000090.1 GCA_003645745.1 Candidatus Omnitrophota bacterium | reverse complement strand
TGTTTTATATTGTTAATGGCTGTTCTTTGACCTCTGGAGCGGATAGAAAATGCCGCAGGATGATTAATTCAATTTATAAGAAAAATCCAGAGACAAAAGTTATTATTACTGGTTGTTATGCTCAAAGCCATCCTTATTTAGATTCGATTAATCAATCCAAATCTCTGATTGTCCCACAATATCTAAAAGAATTTATTCCTGAAATCGCAACAAATCAATTTAGAGCGAACAGATTTAGCCCTCTGCTGTTAAAAGATTATCTTAAAGAACGGATGCAAATGCGGATTAACGCGTTTGCCGGACGGAGCAGGGCATTTGTTAAAATCCAGGATGGCTGCTCTGACTATTGCGCGTATTGTATTATTCCATTTATGCGCGGTAATCCAAAGAGTAAAAAAGCGGAAATAATCATTAAGGAAATTTCAGGCTTAGTTAAAGCAGGTTTTCAGGAAGTTGTTTTAACAGGAATAAATTTAGGCGTGTGGGCTGAGGATTTGAGCGGGGAATTAAGCTTATCTTCTTTGATTAGGCAGATTGAGAAAATAAAGGGGCTTAAAAGATTAAGATTAAGTTCTATCGGAGTTCAACATATAAATAAAGAATTAATCCAGGTTATTGCGGATTCAGGGAAATTGTGTAAGCATTTACACATTTCTTTACAAAGCGGTGATGATTTTATTTTAAACAAAATGCAGCGTAAGTATTCTGTTTCTAAATATTTAGGAAAGATAGAACAGATTAAGAAAGCAGTAGAAAATATTTCTTTTACCACTGACATTATTGTTGGTTTCCCAGGGGAAAGTAACGAGCATTTTAAAAATACTTTAAAAGCAGTGAAAATAGTTGGGTTTTTAAAAGTACATATTTTTCCTTTTAGCCCAAGAGAAAAAACACAAGCTTACTGCTTGCCTGAAAAAGTTGCTCTAAAGACAATAGAAATGCGAAAACAGCAATTAAAGGATACAGCTATGCAAGTATCACTATTGTTTAGAAAGTCTTTGCTTAATAAAACTGTGCAAGTACTTTTTGAACAACAGGAACAAGATTATTCTATTGGGTATTCTGACAATTATGTGCCTGTAAAGGTGTATGGTTGTAAAAATTTGGAAAATAAGTTATTATCTATAAAAGTAATCAGAGTCACAATTAATCATACTTTTGGTAGGTTACTGTAGAGGCAGGTTTTAAACCTGCTTAAATAAAGTCCTGTAAGGACAGGCCGTGACCTGTCCGTTAATAAAAATATTGTCCGTAGGAGGGCGAAAGCAGGGAATCTAATTAATTTAATAATTTTTTTGGGTAGGATAGAAAAGAATGATTAAAGATAAGGTTGTAAAGATTTTATCTGAAATTCCAGTGTCTGTGCAGGTTGTTGCTGCTGCAAAAACACGCAATGCTCGGGAAATTTCTGAAGCAATAGACGCAGGGGTAAAGATTATTGGAGAAAACTATGTTCAGGAAGCAAAGGAAGCGTTTGGAATAATTGGCAGAAAAGTAAAATGGCATTTTATCGGTCATTTACAAAAAAATAAAGTTAAAAAAGTTGTAGAAATTTTTGATTTAATTGAAACAGTTGACACTTATAGTTTAGCTGAACAAATTAATAAACATTGTGCTAAAACAGGGAAAATAATGCCATTACTGATTGAAATTAATAGTACGGGGGAGGAGCAAAAATTTGGAGTATTGGCAAAAGATGCGTTAGAACTGATTAGAGAAATTTCTATATTGGAAAATTTAAAGATTTATGGTTTAATGACTATGGGGCCGAATACAGATAATATAGAAATATTGCGAAATTGTTTCGCGGAAATTAAAAATTTATTTGAGACTATAAAAGCACAAAAATTGCCTAGTGTAGAAATGCGAATGCTTTCTATGGGTATGAGCGGTTCTTATAAAATTGCTATAGAGCAAGGAGCAAATGTAGTTAGGCTGGGTACCGTGATTTTTGGACAACGTAATTGTAGTGTTGATAACAGGGAAAAATTATGATTTTGATCAATAAAAAATTTCAAAAGATGTTTAGCACAATGCTGTTATACCCAAACGTAATAGGTTTGGGTATAGTATGCGTAATGCTTATTCTTTTTTTGCAGGCAGTGGGGTATGCGCAGCCTCAGATAAATCTCTCCGCGGATAAAAGTGAAATTAGTGTGGGCGAGAATTTAACACTCAAATTAAAGTTAAAATGGCAGAAGTCTGAAAATAATGATATTTTAGTAACTAAGATTACTCAGCCTGAAATAGAATTTTTAGAAAAAAAAGGTTCTAAACAAGCAGTTAACGCGCAATTTACAGACAACAAGGTAATCGCTGAAAGAGTGATTGATTATTTTTATGTGGGCAAGCAAAAAGGAGAAGGTCAAATCAGCCCGGCAATTATCGAATATGTGTTTAAACATAATCTTGTGGATAAACAGATCATAAAATCAGACGCACTTAATCTAAAAGTTATTTCCCGTGTTAATGGCATAGCTAAGAAAATTTTATCTGCAATAGGATTTTTGTCTTTAACAGGTTTGTTTCTGTTTTTATTTTTCTTTGTTAAAAAATATTTATTAATGAAAGCGAAAAATAAACTAAAAATTCCTGAGCAGAATTTAGAAAAAGAATTTTTAGCAAAAATGCAGGATTTATACCAATATTTTGTGCGTGCAGAAGAACGGGATTATTGCGCGAAATTAACACAAGCTTTATCTGATTATCTAGAGCAAAAATATAGCGCTGAATCAGATAGAAACACTGAGGCTGCGAATACAGTGCCTGAGCTTCTGGTTAAAATTTTTCAGCAATGGAAAGATTTAAATGAAAAAAGTGCTTTTGCCGGCTATAAACCTTCAAAGGACGAAATCCAGATGCTGGTAAGAAAAACTAAAAAATATTTTAAAGAGTTTTGATATACTCAAACGCAATTAGTTTGCAAAATTCAGGCGTTTCCCTGTGCTGTAGATTGGAATGTTCTGATTGAGTCAAACCGCAGGCGCAGCTTGCTGCGTTGAGAATTTACGAATGAAGAACATTGCAAGATGCAGTGCAGGGGGACGTTCTGAAATTGCAAACTAATTGCGTTTGAGTATAATTTTAAATTTTGGAAGGGAAGTGAGTTTAAATTAAAATACAGGATGAAGTGTCACAGATTGTGGAATTAATTGAAGAGCGAAAAGGAACAGATATAGTTGTGCTTGATTTACGCGAAACAACGAATTTTTGTGATTTTTTTATTTTAGCAACCGGCCGATCTTCTACTCACCTGCGCTCTATAGCAGACAGCATTATTCACACATTGCATACTCCTGGTAAGCAGGGACTGCGTGCCGAAGGATATAAGGAAGGGAAATGGATAATTTTAGATTGTTTTGATCTGGTTGTGCATCTTTTTGACGAACAAACGCGTGAATTCTATGATCTGGAAGGGCTTTGGGGCGGTAAGTGAATAAAATTTTAAAAAATATAATTATTAAGAGCGTAGGAGAAGTTATTTCAGAAGCTGGGGGAGATTGTTCTGGTTTGAACATTTATCTTGAAAATACTAAAGAAAGGAAATTCGGAGATTGGTCGTTGAATACAGCTTTGAGATTGGCTAAGCAGTTTAAAAAATCTCCTTTTGAAATTGCGGAAATTATTTGCTCAGGCTTAAAAGAAAAAATTATTAAATACTCAGTGGCAGATAAAATAAAGAACATAGAAATTAAAGCTCCGGGATTTATTAATATTTTTTTGGCTGATTCCGCGTTTTATGATCTGTTAAACACAATTTGTCTGGAAAAAGATAGGTTCGGCAGCTGCGTTATTGGCAAAGAAGAAAAAGTTTTGCTTGAATTTGTCAGCGCGAATCCAACTGGGCCTTTAAGCATTGCGCACGCGCGTCAGGCTGCTGTGGGTGATACATTAGCAAATATTTTGAAGTTTTGCGGCTATAATGTGACAAAAGAGTATTATATTAATGATCAAGGCAATCAAATTAAAATGTTGGGTTTGAGCTTGCGCGCAAGGTATCTGGAAAAGAAACATAATAAAATTGTTAATTTGCCTGCGGACGGGTATAAAGGCCAATATTTGTCTGAGTTATCTGAATGTATAATTAAAGAGGAAAAAGCATCAGGCAAAACTGTGGACATAGATAATTTAGATTTTTTCTCTGAGTACGCGGCAGAAAAAATCTTACGCGGAATAAAAACAGAATTAACAGAATTTGGCGTAGAATTTGATTGCTGGTTTAGCCAAAAAGAATTAAGCGCCTCAGGAGCGGTTTTAGAAACACTTAAAAAATTAGAGGAAAATAACTATACTTATCAAAAAGACGGCGCTGTATGGTTTAAATCCACTGATTTTGGCGATGATAAAGACAGGGTACTTGTAAAAAGCGATCAGCAGTTTACCTATCTTACTCCTGACCTTGCTTACCATAGATTAAAATTTGACAGAGGCTATACTAAACTAATTGATATTCTGGGGCCTGATCATCACGGGTATATTAACCGCTTAAAAGCTGGCGTGTGCGCTTTAGGACATAAAAAAGATGGCCTGTCAGTAATTATTATTCAATTAGCCAGTTTATTTCGTAACGCCGAACCTGTGGCAATGTCAACCAGGGCAGGGGAATACATTACTTTAGAAGAATTGATTAAAGAAACTGGCAAAGGCCCTGCCAGATTCTTTTTTTTAATGCGCAAATGTGACGCGCATCTTGAATTTGATTTAGAATTGGCAAAAAAGAAATCATTAGAAAATCCTGTTTATTATGTGCAGTATGCTTATGCCAGAATTTCAGGAATTTTGGCTCTTAAAGATAGAGAAAAAAAAAGTAGCCTTTCTGTTATACCTGATTTTTCTTTGCTTAAAGAACGAGCAGAATTTGATTTAATCGCTAAGATGAATTGTTTTTCTGAAGTGGTTGTTAATTGCGCTTTGAATCTTGAACCGCTTAGCCTTACTGTTTATTTACGCGAACTCGCTGGAGAATTTCATACATTTTATAGTCAGCATAAAGTAATTTCTGAAGATAATAAGCTGACTGCAGCGCGCCTGGCATTAGTTTCCTGTGCTGCCCAGGTTATTTCCAATGGTTTAAAGCTTTTGGGAATAGATGCCCCAAAGAGGATGTAGAAGATGAACAAAAATTATGATCTGGCAATTATTGGCGCAGGGCCTGGCGGTTATGTTGCAGCGATTAGGTGCGCGCAATTGGGTTTTTCTGTGTGTTTAATTGAAAAACAGGCATTAGGCGGAGTATGTTTAAACTGTGGTTGTATTCCAACAAAAACATTAATTAAGAGCGCGTGTGGGCTTGAAATGCTTAAACATTGTGCTGATTCAGGTATTACAATCAGTGGGTTTAATTTTGATTTTACTGGTTTATTAAAAAAGAAAACAGAAATTATCAGCAATTTAAAAAAAGGAGTAGAATTTATTTTAAAAAAACGCGGCATAGAAATTATCCGCGGTATTGGTAAAATTACTGATAAAAATAGCCTTGAGGTTAATGGCATAAAAGTTGGTTTTAAAAATTGTATTATTGCTATAGGAAGTGAGCCTGCGCAACTTAAGGGAATGGAATTTGACCAGGGAAAAGGCATTCTTTCAAGCAAACAATTATTGGATATAGATTATGTGCCTGAGAGTTTATTGATTGTTGGCGGCGGTGTTATTGGGTGTGAGTTTGCTTATATTTTTAATGCTTTTGGAGCAAAAGTTACTATTGTTGAAGCAGAGGAGCAAATTTTGCCTTTAGAAGATGCTGAAGCTGTGAAAATTTTAAGTTTGAATTTAAAAAAACGCGGCATTAAAATATTTAATAGAACTTTAGTAAATAAAATAAACAATAATTCAAAGATAAATGAAGCTCTTTTAAGTTCTGGAGAAACTGTTCTTGCTGAAAAAGTGTTGATTGCAGCAGGCAGAAAGCCTGTTTTTCAGGATTGCGGAATTTTGGAATTAGGTATAAAACAGGAAAACAACAGAATTGTTGTTGATCAGAGAATGCGGACAAATTTAGAGAATTTTTACGCAATAGGCGATTGTGCTAATTTTTTAAATCTTGCGCATCTTGCCAGCAAACAAGGCATTATTGCTGCAGAAAATATTGCAGGCAAAAAAACAGAAATTGCTGATAGTTGTGTGCCAAAGTGTGTTTATACAGACCCTCAAATCGCGAGTGTAGGCATGAGTGTAAGAGAGGCTAAAGAGCGCGGAATTGCGATAAAAACAGCTAAATTTCCTTTTTCCGCTGTGTCAAAAGCATTAATTGAGAAACAAAATCAGGGATTTGTAAAATTAATCAGCATTGCGGATAATAGTAGAATCATTGGCGCAGTTATTTGCGGGCATTTGGCATCTGAGCTGATCGCACAATTGTCTATAGCTATAGAACATAAATTAAATACTGAGCAGGTTGCGCGGGTTATTTACGCGCACCCAACTTTTTCTGAAGCAGTAATGGAAGCTGCTTATGCCGCTGAGCAAATGCCTGTACATATTTTACGCTGATTTTAGAGGAATTTTTAGGCTCTTTGGAGTTTTGAGTGGGTAAGCAATATTTATTGAAGCTTCTTTATATCTTGTCGCACCTGCTTATTTTTTCATGCCTTTTTGTCATTCCCGCAATCTTTTAGCGGGAGGGAATCCAGCAGTCTACCATCAACGCTTTAAAGCAAAGTCCTGTTCTTTTTACTCGCTAATATAGAAACGTAATATTGTTTCATAAGATAT
>QNCH01000089.1 GCA_003645745.1 Candidatus Omnitrophota bacterium | reverse complement strand
TCGTGAGATGAAAAAATTATTAAAGAAAGATGATAAAACTATATAGCGTACTCTTTACTTTTTCACCCAATCAAATATTTTTCAATTTGCGCTGAACAGGAAAATTTTTTGTCCATTACTGACCATACGTCTTGATCTTCCATACATAGATATACTGGAGTTTGCGTGTCGTATTCTCTGATCCATTTCAGCATTTTCTGATAGATTTCTTTACGTAAGAATTTTGGGTACCTTAATTTTTTGTCTTCTGCGAGAAAAAGCTCTCCGTAAAAAATGTTACTTTTGGGAAAACGCTGCTCAGATACTGTTTTAAGTTTTCTCATCCCTCTAAGTGTGCCTAAGCTAATCCATTTAAATGGCGGAGAAAGTTCAATGTAGAGTTTTTTAATTACATCTTTATATAATACTTCCCAGTTATGAGAATAAAATATCGGGTCAAAATGAAAGCTTAACGCGTAGCCGTGCTGGCTGACTTTTTTTGCCGCGTCTATTCTTTGCTCTAAAGACACGGTACAAAGTTCTTCTTTGCTGATAATTGATTGAGGATTAAGTGACCAGGAAATAATAATATTTTTACTGGGGCTTATTTTTAGTAAATTGTCAATTTTATTGCTTTTTGTCTTTAGTTCAAACAATACTGGTTTATCCCTGAAAAAGTTAATTACCTGAGTGCTATAATCTGTAATATAGTCTAATGCTAGGGAATCACAAAATTCTCCAGTGCCGATTCTGATTGGCCGGTTGATTTTTTTGAAAAATTTATCAAAATTAGTAAAAAAATCTGTTAAATTTGCGGGCAAAATTATGCCTGGAAAATTGGCGTATTGCTGGAGAAAGCAGTAAGAGCAGTCAAAAGGACAGCCAAATCCAAGGTTGAAAATCCAGTAATTACAGCGCAGATGGTATTTTGTGCAAGGACAGGGTTTGATAAAATCCCAATCTTGCTCTGTAATAAAAATGAACGGTTTTTTCAAATCCTGCATGCTGAACTTATTTTTGTTTAAATATTGTTGATAGTTTTTAAATTCCTGAATTTCTATTTCAGGGAATTTTGTCCTGAATTTATTCGTTAGATCACTTTTACTTGCTTTTTGATCAACAAATATTTTTAAAGGTTTAAATTCTTGCACGGGATGTGTTTCTTTTGGGGATGGTTTTATGATTGGCAAAAAAACATCTTTTGGAGAGATTTTTTGTTTAAGGTTGGTTATAGGAAAACGTAATTCAATTAAGATATCTTTGATTAAGGAAATTTTATTTTTAGCTCTAATATGATTGATTTTACTATTTAGTTTGATTTTATCGGTAATCGCGGCAAATGAAAGGTTACTGGAACGCTGAATTTCATAGATTAATCTATGAAATTCTCTGGTTTGGTTAATATTGAGTTTAACCTCAAAAATTTGTTTGAAATTTGTGCGGATAAAAGTATTATTTATCTTTGTTTTGCTATTTTGCAGTTTTTGCACAATATATCCTCCATTGCTGCTGCTTGTTTTAGTTTATTTCTTTTCCGCGCTCCGTTTATATAAATCGCGCATTTTATTTTTAATTCTTCTATTGCAAGTTGTTTTTGCCTTTCATTTAAAAGGTTGCTATTTAATATTTTATCTATCGCGTAAATTCTGAATTTATCCATACACTGATATTTTTGAGAAAGCTGGCCGGGATGGCCTCCTGATTTTATGGTTAAAGCAGTTGGAATCAGCTTAACAGGATATTGTGAAACAGCTCGTAACCAAAATTCATAGTCTTCACACGCAGGCAAATTTTGATCAAACAAGCCGAGTTCATTAAAAATTGATTTTTTAATCACTGCTGTGGACATACTAATACAGCAAAGAGTTAATGCTTTTTCAAATACATTGCCTTCAGGTTTTTTATGTTTAGTTTTTTGCGCAAGCAGAACATTGTTTTTATACCAGATTTCTTCAGAATGAAAGATATTAATCTGGGGGAATTTTTTTATGTAATGATAAGTTATGGCTAATTTTTCAGGATCAAATTTATCGTCAGAATCTAAGAAAGCAAGTAGTTCTCCTTTCGCGCTTAATATCCCTCTGTTTCTGGCAGAGGAAACACCTTTATTTTTTTGGAAAATATAGCTGATTCTTGGATCAGTTATATTTTGGATTAGTGCTTTAGTTTTGTCTGTTGAGCCATCATCAATAATAATTAGCTCAAAATCTTGAAAACTTTGCGTAAGTACAGAATTTATCGCGGTTTTTAAAAATTGATCACGGTTATATGTGGGGATAATAACACTGAATACAGGCACAATTATCTAATGGTTGTATATTTATTAGTTTTAAGCTAAAATAAATAAAATTAGTATGAGTAGATATTATAATCTTTAACTTATGTTTTGTAAACATTAAGATTGTTAACGCAGTATTGAAGGAATTACTTTGATTGCAATAATTGATTACAAAATGGGCAATTTGTGCAGTGTGGCTAAAGCTTTTCAGGCAGTTGGGGCTTGTGTGGAAATTACTTGCGCGCCGCAAAAAATTAAACAGGCTAAAGCAATTGTTTTGCCTGGAGTAGGGGCATTTTCTGCTGGGATGCATAATTTGCGCGAATCAGGGGTGATTGGGGAAATTATCTCTGCTGTAGAAAATGGAAAGCCTTTTTTAGGCATTTGTTTAGGGATGCAGATTCTGTTTACCAGGAGTTTTGAGCATGGAGAGTATCTTGGTTTAAATTTTATCAAGGGAGACGTGGTAAAATTTTCACATAATTTAAAAATTCCGCATATGGGCTGGAATACAATTAAGAGAGTTAAAAATTTAAATTCTTCTAATGAATTAAATATTTTATCAGGAATTGCTAAAAATTCTTATTTTTATTTTGTACATTCTTATTATGTAAAGCCAAAAGATCAATCTGTCGAGGTTGCGTCTACTGAATACAGCATTCCTTTTACTGCGATAGCGGCAAAAGATAATATTTACGGTATTCAATTCCACCCTGAAAAGAGTTCAGATTCAGGGTTACAGATATTAAAAAATTTTTCTAAAATAGCAAAGGAAATAGATTAAATTATGTTAGCAAAAAGAATTATCCCTTGCCTTGATGTAAAAAATGGCAGGGTAGTTAAAGGCATAAATTTTTTAAATCTTCAGGACGCTGGCGATCCTGTAGAGCAGGCTAAGATGTATAGTGAAAAAGGCGCGGATGAAGTGGTCTTTTTAGATATAACAGCAAGTTCAGACTACCGCGAGACAATGTTGGATGTAGTTAGGCGCACTGCGGAAGAAGTTTTTATCCCTTTTACTGTTGGCGGCGGAATAAGACAGCTAGCAGATATAGAAATTACTTTACGCAAAGGGGCTGATAAAGTTTCAATTAATACTGCGGGTGTAAAAAATCCTGAGTTGATTAATAATGCGGCAAAAGAATTTGGCAATCAGTGTATTGTTTGCGCGATTGATGCAAAACGCAAACATTCAGGCTCTAAGCCTGCATGGGAAGTATATATTTATGGCGGCAGACAGGCAACAGGCATAGATGTGCTTGAGTGGGCTAAAAAAGCAGAAGGGCTTGGGGCAGGAGAAATTTTGCTTACAAGTATGGATAAAGACGGCACAAAATCGGGATATGACCTTCAATTAACTAAGTTAATTTCTGAATCTGTGCGTGTTCCTGTAATTGCCTCAGGAGGAGCAGGAACTCTGGAACATCTTTATCAGGCTTTTTCTTCAGGCAAAGCAGATGCTGTATTAGCTGCATCAATATTTCATTATGGAGAATATGAGATTAAAGCGGCAAAGCAGTATTTAAGAGAAAAAGGCATTGTTATGCGTATATAACTAAATGGTGAATTAAAGATGAAAATAGCAGAAGATATTACAAAACTTGTTGGCAGGACTCCTCTGGTAAGGTTAAACGCGATTGCAGACCAAAGCGTTGCGCGAATAATTGCAAAACTTGAATTCTTTAATCCATGTTCAAGTGTAAAAGATAGAATTGCTGTGGCAATGCTTGAAACCGCGCAAGCTCAAGGATTATTACGCGAAGACGCGGTAATTATTGAAGCAACAAGCGGCAATACGGGCATTGGATTGGCTTTTGTGTGCGCGGTAAAAAAATACCGGTTGATTTTGGTTATACCTGAATCAATGTCTTTAGAAAGAAGAAAAATATTTAAAAATTTGGGCGCGGAAATTTTTTTAACCCCTGCAGAACAGGCAATGCAGGGAGCTGTAAACAAAGCAGAGCAATTAGCAGAGGCAATTCCTAATGCGTTTATGCCTATGCAATTTAAAAATAAGGCTAATCCTCTGGTTCATAAACTAACTACAGGTGAAGAAATTTGGGCTGATACTGATGGAGGAGTTGATGTGTTTGTTTGCGGTATAGGCACTGGCGGTACAATTAGCGGTGTAGGCGAAACTTTAAAAAAGAAGAATTCAGAGATCAAAATTATTGGAGTTGAGCCTTTAAATTGCGCGGTGCTTTCAGGCGGCACACAAGGAGAACATAAAATTCAGGGTATTGGAGCTGGATTTGTCCCGGAAGTTTTAAATCAGGGAATTATTGATCAGATAGTAAAAGTTTCTGACAATTGCGCTATAGAAACAGCAAGGGATTTGGCAAAGCAGGAAGGTATCCTGGCGGGGATTTCATCCGGAGCTGCGGTTTTTGCCAGTTTAGAAATCGGCAGAAGAGAAGAAAATAAAGGGAAGATGATTGTTACTTTACTCCCTGATACCGGAGAACGCTACCTCTCTACAGAGTTGTTTGAATAAGGGACAAGTAATCGACGGGGAATGATTTGTTCAAAGAGGAGGATACGCTGAAATTTCGGAAATTGTTTGGTATTGATCCGCGGGAATTAAACGGCAGGATAATAATCAGCCCATTTTTTAAGGCTGATTTTTTTAAGCCGTATTTAAAAAACAGAGTTAGCTTTAAAGGCTTGCTTTATCACGGGATAAAAGGTGTTTATCAGCAAAAGACAGTTATTTATATAAACGCGGGTATAGGGCACATTCTTGTTAGAGATTGTATTTTAGCGCAAAATTCTGAGCAGGTTCAAAAAATTATTTTTTTAGGCACAGCCGGGGCAGTGAGTAATTTCAAGATAGGTGATTGTGTGCTGGTTAAAAAAGCGTTTTTTGATTTTCCGGGACTAATCCCGTATTTTAAGAATAAATCAGAAGATAATTATTGTTGCGCGAACACTTCTTTGCTCAAAGATTGTGACAATTTCCTGCGCAGGAAAAATGTTGTTTTGGATAAAATTGATCTGATTAGTTTAAATTCTCTCTGGCAGCAAACACCTGCAATGGCATTAAATTTTAAGCAGAGAAATATTGCGGCTGTTGACCTTGAATGCGCGGTTTTCTATGGAGCGGCAAAACAAAAAAATATAAAAGCTCTGGCTTTTTGCTATATCAGTGATTTATTTTTAACAAAGCCTTATTGGACGTGTTTTTCTAAACAGGAAAAAACACAAATGAAAAAAAGCCGTGAATTTTTAATTGCAATTGCTTTAGGCTTGAGTGTTTCTTGATTCCCTGACTTAATAGACTTGTCCCTTAATTATTTCATGATTACGTTTGAAGGTAACATATTGTTTGAAATGAAAAATTTTTTATTTATAATGCTTTTACTTGTCTTTTTGCTGTTTCAACATATAGTCGAAGTCAATGATATATCTTGTGATGACTATTACGAGTCGATCGTGATTCTTTTAAAGAAAATTTTTTATATTTAAAAGAAGTTGAATTTGCAGATCTAAAAGGCATTACTGCAGTTGATTTTTTAAAAGATGGTAAATATTTATTAATAACTGATGGGGATAAATTAATCCTTTTAGATCCTTCAAGTTTAAAGATGGTCAAAAGTTTGCATATAAAAAATAACAACGGCCAAGATATTTCTTCATACTGGACAGCGACAAATTTGCTTATCTCACCAGACCAAAAAAAAATATTGATTTTAGATAAATATTTCGATATTGAAAAAGAAGAAATGATCTCCAGACTCAATATTAATGCTGCTATTGTAAAAGGCAATCCAAATCCTGAACCATTAGCTATTTCTCAAAATGGAAAAATAGCACTGATGTCTGTACGTAGTTTCTATGGTTCTCAATATGACTCATTAGCTCTTTTTGACTTAATGACAGGACAATTAATTCACGTTATTAAAAGCAGTGAAACAATAATGAATGCTAAGTTTTATTCTGATCAACAAATAATCGTATTTTATCGCAACGGAAAAATAGCAATAGAAAATTTAACGGGTGAAGAAGTCTATATCCTGACAGATGACGGCCCGGTTATTAATGTGAAAGCGAAAAATTTATCAGTGGTTTACACTCCAGATAATAAATATATTCTTATTTCAGGCGCTACAAAAGATATTTACAATAAAATATTTGTTTTTGACAGAAATACAAATAATATTATTTTCAAAGACGATTGTCAAAGCAATGCCATCGTAAGCCCTGACGCTCAATATGTTCTCTATCAATGTACACGTTCTTCTGATAAATTATGTTCTTGCGGGAAGCATAAGTTGATTGATTTGCTGCTAAGAGTTAGAGATATAAAAACTGGCAAGTTAAAAGCTGAGATAAAAACACCTGAAATTTTTGATATTATACTGTTAAATTCAGGGAACAATGTTTTATATGGTATTTATCATAACAAAATATTAAGCATTGAATTTAATATTAAAAAATTATTAGATTTAACAAATTTGTAGTGTTTAAGATAGCTATTATCAGCTATAAGCTGCAAAAATTGAGTAAAGGTTATCTGTCCTCCCCCCCCCTACATTTTGTAATTATTATGCAAGATAATCCATAGATTTTTTATAAAAATCAAAATTTTGCTTGACTTTTTATTTGATGATATGCAAAAATAGTATTTATACTCAAGCCTATTACGG
>QNCH01000088.1 GCA_003645745.1 Candidatus Omnitrophota bacterium | reverse complement strand
TAAAAGATTGCGGGAATGACAAAAAGGCATGAAAAATTGAGCAGGTGTGACAAGATGAAAGAAGCTTCAATAAATATTGCTTACCCACTCAAAACTCCAAAGAGCCAATATTTACATCTGCAATTGATTGATATAAAATTAAATTAAAATATGTTTTTAAGTGGAGTTTTAGAGCTGCAAGCTGGCGAATGGTTTAATACTAACAGGCGATATAGGATTGAGCCTTGTTTTTTTTGCGGGTTTGGCTTTGATGATATTGATCTCGGAGAAACAATTGACGGAGATACAGTAACATTGAGTGCCGGCGGCGGTTACGGGTTTGGCGCTAGTATTGGTTATGGAATAAACAGGGATTTTGATTTTGATTTTACAGTTGGGTGGCAGCAAAGCAGTTTATCGCCTGATGTTAATAACGCGGAGGGGATTTTTGAAAGAAATATTTTTTTAGCAACATTGAAATATAAGGTTCCAATGTCCAACAGAAAACAGCAGTTTAAATTCGGTATTGGTTTAGGGTTGTATCATTCAGGGGAATTTGATGTGAATACAACTCAGGCTGCTGGTGAGCATACGATTATAAATTATGATGATGCTATAGGCTTTCATATTACAGCTGAATACGAGATGTTTTTTGACCGAGATTGGTCATGGCTTGTTGGTGTGAAATATTATGATGTTGATTATGACGCTGGCGCTGTTAAGGTAGATGGGATTTCTTATGCGCCTGGCTTGTTGATAGATGAGATGCAAACAATAGACGGCGGAGGGGTTAATTTTAATATAGGGATAGCAAAATATTTTTAATTAAAGCAAACATTTCATTTTTCGTTTTAGCTTGCGCGACTTTATTTCTTAATGGCTTTGTGCCAGATAGCCCGCGTGTGTACCAGATATAAAATTTACGGAATTCAATTACACCTCTTTGCTCAGGATAAAAATCCATGTATGAGTTAAAATGCCTAAGCATTATTTTAATTATTGCGGCAATATCTGGTTTTGCGATTAATTTTGCTGTTTGTAAAAAAGAATTTATCTGTTCAAATATCCAAGGAGCGCCTAATGCTCCTCTGGCAGCCATAACCGCGTCGCATCCGGTTAAATCAAACATTTTTTTTGCTAACTGCGGATAAAAAATATTACCGCTGGCAATAAGCGGGATAGAAAGCGCGGATTTAACTTTCGCGATTGATTGATAGTCAATATCTCCAGTGTAGTCCTGCGTTTTTGTTCTGCCATGCAGAAAAATGGCACTAACTCCCGCGTCCTGAGCATAAAGCGCGATCTCCCGCGCATCCATGGCGTTGTCCCAGCCTAAACGCATTTTTAAACTTACAGGTACAGGAGAATATTTTACCATAAATTTAAGTAATTTGTGTAAATGTTTAGGTTCTTTGAGCAAAGCAGCTCCCATTCCTTTTCGGGTGATTTTTCTTTTTGGGCATGCTGCGTTTAAGTCCAGTAAATCAAATTCATAATTTTTAAGCTGTTCTATTGCAGAACCCAGGTAAGTAAAGTCTCTGCCAACAATTTGAATCCCCAAAGGCCGGTCAGATGGATGTGTTGCAAGCATGGCTTGAGTTTTTTTGCTTTTATATGCTAATGAGCGGCAATTAAGCATTTCTGTAAAAGCAAATTTACAGCCAAATTCGCGGTTAAGCATCCTAAAAGGTAAAGAAGTTATGCCAGCCATTGGCGCAAGAATTACTTTAGGTAATGTTTGTAATTTATTTTGCATAAGAGCATAAGATTGTTTTTAATAAAAAAGAGCATACTTTTTTTTGCATGCTCTTTTTTATTAAACATTGTTTCTGTACTAATTTACTAATTCTTTTAATGCTTTGCCAGGTTTAAACACAGGAACTTTTTTAGCTGCGATTTTTATTTTTTCACCGGTTTGCGGATTTTGTCCCATTCTGGCTTTTCTCTTTACTACTTTAAATGTACCAAAGCCAATAAGAGCGACTTCTTTCTTTTTCTTCAAAGTCTTTTTGATCGCATCTAAAACTGCTTCTACCGCTTCTGCTGCTTGCTTTTTTGTTGTAGTAATTTTTGCTACTTCAGCAATCAATTCAGCTTTATTCAAGTTTAATCACCTCCTTTCTATATCTGTTTTTTACTTCCATATAACTCTCCAGTCTGCTGAAATCAATGCGTGTAAGATTAATATACCAAAAATAACAGCTAAAATCAAATAAAGAATGCATATATAAAACTTATTATTATTTTTAAAAAATGCTAATACCTCTATTCTATTCACCAATTACTTTTAAAATAGGTTTTTTATAGACATCTGAAGATTTACTGATTATAATAATTGTTGTTATACTTAAACGTAATAGGTTTGCAATTTTATGACGCTCCCTCACACTGCATCTTGAAACGTTCTTCTATCGCTAAACCTTAGGAGCAGCGCGTTGCGCCTGCGGTTTGTCTTAGGTCGGAACGTTTCAACCTAGGGCACAGGGAAACGTCTAAATTTTATAAATCTATTACGTTTGAGTGTAAAAGTAGATTTCGTAACAGTAGATAAATTTTAGAAATGGAGGCTAACTTATGGAACCGATAACTTTAGTATTATTGAGGCATGGAGAAAGTGTTTGGAATAAAGAAAATAAATTTACCGGTTGGACTGATGTTGATTTATCGGAAAAAGGTGTAATCGAGGCGCATCAGGCAGGAAAACTTTTAAAACAGGAAAAGTTTGAATTTAGTATTGCGTTTACTTCTGTTTTAAAACGCGCAATCAGGACTTTATGGATTACTTTAGATGAGATGGATTTAATGTGGATTCCTGTACGTAGGTGCTGGAGATTAAATGAAAGGCATTATGGGGCATTACAGGGGTTAAATAAAGCAGAAACCGCGCAAAAATATGGAGACAAACAAGTGCTTGTTTGGCGCAGAAGTTATGATATCCCTCCGCAGTTATTAGAAAAAACAGATCCGCGTTATCCAGGAAATGATCCGCGCTATAATAGTTTAGAAGCACAGGATTTACCGTGTACAGAATGCTTAAAAGACACAGTAGCAAGGTTTTTGCCTTATTGGCACCAGACAATAGTCCCGGCAATAAAAGCAGGTGAAAAAGTGCTGATTGCCGCGCATGGAAACAGCTTAAGGGCATTGGTAAAATATTTAGATAATGTTTCAGATGAGCAAATAGTTTCTTTAAATATCCCTACAGGGGTACCTCTGGTCTATAAATTGGATGCTGATTTAAAACCTTTAGAACATTACTACCTTGGGGATGCTGACGCAATAAAAAAAGCAATGGATAAAGTAGCTAATCAGGGGAAAGCTAAATAAAACTAAATATTATACTCAAACGTAATTGGTTTGGGTATATCTTATGAAACAATATTACGTTTCTATATTAGCGAGTAAAAAGAACAGGACTTTGCTTTAGAGCGTTGATGGTAGACTGCTGGATTCCCGCTAAAAAATTGCAGGTCTATTACATTTGAGTATAATCGTAAAGATTAACTTGAAATTGTTGTTTTTTTGTATTATAAAGGGATAAGTTGAGATATGCTCAAACGCAATTGGTTTGTAAAATTTAGGCGTTTCCCTGTGCCCTATATTGGAATGTTCTGACCTAAGTCAAACCGCAGGCGCAGCTTGCCGCACTTAATGATTTGCGAATGAAGAACGTTTCAAGATGCAGTGTGAGGGGAATGTCATAAAATTACAAACCAATTACGTTTGAGTATAGATATAACTATGTTGTTTCTAAAAAATAGGGAATGTCTTAATGCTAGATGTTAAAACAACGCAGCAAATAGAAAAGTTAAAAGATAAAATTGTCAGTTTAAAGAAACAAAAGCATGCGGTAATTGTCGCGCATAATTATCAGAGTTGTGAAGTACAGGAAATCGCTGATATCTTAGGGGATTCTCTGGAACTGAGCAGGGCAGTTTCTAAACTTGATACAGAGATTGTAGTTTTTTGCGGTGTGCTTTTTATGGCAGAGACCGCGTCCATTTTAAGCCCAAATAAAAAAATTCTTTTACCTGTAAAAGAAGCAGGATGTGCTTTAGCTAAGACAATTAATCTTACAGATTTAAGGTCTTTAAAACAAAAGTTTCCCAAAGTACCTGTAGTTTGTTATGTAAATTCATCTGCTGAAATAAAAGCGGAAAGTGATTTGTGCTGTACTTCAGGAAATGCGGTTGAAGTGGTAAATTCTTTGCCGCAGGAGCAGATAATTTTTGTGCCGGATAAAAATCTTGGCGCGTATGTGCAGGCGAAATTGCCTGAGAAAAAGATTATCCTCTGGCAGGGGCATTGCCCTACACATACAGATGTGCTGGAAATAGAAATTACACAGGCTAAAAATAAGTATAAGCGGGCTGAGTTTATTGCCCATCCTGAATGTTGCCAGAAAATTTTAAGGCATGCTGATTATGTTGGATCTACAAGTGGTATTTTGCATTATGCGGCGCATTCAAACGTGCTGGAGTTTATTGTGGGCACAGAACAGGATATGATTTGCCGCTTAAAAAAAGAAATCCCTTTGAAAAAGTTTTATTGCCCAAGCAAAAAATTTATTTGCCCTGATATGAAGTTGATAACTTTAGAATCTATAGTTAATAGCCTGGAAAATATGGTGTTTGAAGTTAGAGTTGAAAGCAGAATCCGGGATAAAGCAAAAAAAGCATTGCAACTTATGACTTCAATTTTGCCTAAAAGAGGAGTATAGTTAATGTTTAAAGTTGGGATTGTTGGCTGCGGTGCCATAGGTTCATATCTTTTGCAGGCAATTGTCAGAAATTATCAGCCTGCGGTTAAGATAGCTGGAGTTTGTGAACTTGATGATTTGAAGGTTAAAGAATTAAGCGCTAAGTTAAAATGTAAGCTAAAGAGATATTCTTTAGCAGAATTAGTGGAAAAGTCTGATTTAATTATTGAAGCTTGTACTGCTGAATTTGCGGTTTGTGTTGTTGAGCAGGCATTAAAGTTTAAACGGGAAATAATGGTTATGAGTGTGGGGGCATTAGTAAATCATCCGGAACTTATTGAGCAAGCAGTAAAACAGAGAATAAATTTGTATATTCCAAGCGGAGCTGTTGCCGGGCTGGATGCTTTAAAAGCAGCGCGAATGGGTAAGATAAAAAAAGTGGTTTTGATTACTAAAAAGCCTGTGCAGGGGCTTACAGGAGCAGAATATATTCGGAAAAAAAATATTGACTTAAGTAAAATTAAAACTGAAGCAGTTATTTTTGAAGGATCTGCGGCAAAGGCAGTTTTAGGTTTTCCTAAAAATATTAATGTCGCAGCTATCTTAAGTTTGGCAGGCATAGGGGCAAAAAAAACAAAGGTTAAAATTATTGCGTCCAGGTTGATTAGCAAAAATATACATACTATTGAAATTCTGGGAGATTTTGGTAAAATAGTATGTTGTACAGAGAATGTTCCTTCTGAGTTAAACAAAAAAACAAGTAAACTGGCAATGTTTTCCGCTTTAGCTGCGTTTGAGAGGATATTAAATAAAGTGAAAATAGGAACTTAAAATATGGATTGTCCTCAAAGGGAAGAAAATTTAAAAAAATGTAATTGCACTTATGAGCCTTGCGCGCGTAAAGGCAAATGTTGTGAATGTATTAGTTATCATCGCGGGATGAATGAATTACCAGCTTGTTTTTTTAGCAAGGAAGCAGAACGTACTTATGATCGTAGTGTGGAATTTTTTATATACTCTGCGCGGTCATAAATAGGGAATCGGCTAAAGACGGGCTGAAGGTGAGATGCTAAAAGCACAATTTATGGCCACGCAGAGTATAAGGCTGCAGGGTTAATTTTTTATGATGTTGTTGTTTTTAATAAGGAGGTGTTAAAGTGGCAGAAAAAGTGACGCAGGCAGGGATTACCAGGGAAAAGGGATATCTTTATTTTTTGGACAAACAAGGTGATATCTCCAGGGCGAAAATGGCAAGAGGCGGAGTAAAAGGCGGAGCCCAGGAAAAAGTGTTTACTGCCGGGGTAGTCAGAGAATCTGGATATCTTTATTATATTGATAAACAGGGCGATATTTCAAAAGCGAAAATGGCAAGGAGAGGCAAAAAAAGTTAATTTTTTATTTATGGTTTGAGTAGGAAACTGCGTTGCTGCAATTGTAAACCACAATGGTTGGCGAATGTGCGGCAAGTTTGTTTAATGCACAGCCTGAATATGATTTGTGAAAAGGAGTAGGTTAGTTATGGCGGAAGAACAGATTCAGACAGAAAAAGAAGTTGCGCAAGTTGAAACAAAGGCATCAGCTGCTAAGGTTAAACAATGCCCGCCAAAGGTGGAAATTCCTAAGAATTGCGCTGCATGTAAAAAAGCAATTGGTAAAATTCGTTATTACCGAAATATGAAGTTTTTTTGTAATAAAAAATGCTGGAAAAATTTTAAGAAAAAAGAAGAAGAAAAAAAACAAGCTGCAGCAGTAGAGCGGAAGTAAAGTTAGAAGATGAATAAAAAAAGTAATAATCAGCAGGAAAAAAGGGCATATCCCAGGTTTGCAGGAAATTTTTCTGTACAAGCCAGGCATGAAGAATTAACCTTAAATTTAGAGACAAAAAATATTAGCTGTTCTGGTTTTTTTTGTGAGGTTGATTGTTTTATCCCGGTAATGACAAAATTTAGTCTGACAATGTTTTTGCCATTGGTTGTTAATGGCAAAAAGCAGCAGCATCAGATTGATTGCTCTGCGGTAGTTGTGCGCATTGAACCTGAATTTGAACAAAAGGGTGCTTTTAAATATAAGGCAGGGTTCTTTTTTTCAGAAATCAATGATTCTGAAAGGCAATTGATTGCACGATATATTCAGCAGGCTTTTTGGGCTGGCGCAAATTAATTATACTAAAATGTACTATACTCAAACGCAATTGGTTTGTAAAATTTAGGCGTTTCCCTGTGCCCTATATTGGAATGTTCTGACCTAAG
>QNCH01000087.1 GCA_003645745.1 Candidatus Omnitrophota bacterium | reverse complement strand
TTTCTGTAGCTTTAAAAAATATTTCAGAGCTTATGAAAAAAATGAACAGCTTGTAACAGAAACTATTATGTAATCGATGAGAAAAATTAAGATTTTATATATTATCAGATCTCTGACTCTCTCCGGAGCTGAGATAGCAGCGGTTAATCTTGCTTTAAATCTTAATCAAGAGCGCTATGAAGTGGCTGTCTGCGCTTTTGAATCAGGCACATTAATAGATGCTTTAAAGAAAAATAGTATTCCAGTGTTTATTTATAAACGCAGGATGAGGTATGATTTATTGCTTTTATGGAAAATTATTGTTTTATTAAAACAGTTAAAAGTGGACATTGTGCATTCTTACGCGTTTCAAACGCATTGTTACGCGTTTCCTGCAGTAAAAATAACAGGCACGCGTTTTTTTATAATGAGTGAACATGGGAATATTGAGAATCAACTTGGAAAAAAAAGGAGGTGTTATCTCAATAAGTTATTTATGAGTTTTGCTGACGCGATTATTACAGTTTCAAATTCCTATAAGCGCCAGCTAGTTAAGCTTCTTGCTGCTCCGGCAGGGAAAATAACAGTGGTATATAATGGGGTTGATTTAGAACATTTTAGCGTACAGAATAACAACAGCCAATTAAAAAATTGTCTTGGAATTAGCAGAGATGAGCATATTGTAATTAATATTAGTAATTTATTGGCTGTTAAAAACCATAGCTCTTTTCTTCATGCTGCTGCTAATGTTTTAAAACAGATGCCGAACGTAAAATTTTTACTTGTAGGTTCAGGCCCTTTGCGTAATGTATTAGAAAAAGAGGCAGATGGCTTAGAAATTTCTAAAAATATACTTTTTATGGGATGGCGCAGCGATATTATTGAGCTTTTAAATATTTCTGATCTTATGGCAATGTCATCATCTTATGAAACATTTTGTATTTCAGCAGCTGAGGCAATGGCGGCAGAAAAGCCAGTTGTTTTGACAAATGTCGGAGGGGTAGGAGAGCTTGTCGAAAACGGGATTACAGGAATACTGGTTACTTTAAATGATTCTAAAGAAATGGCAAAGCAGATTCTACGTTTGTTGAAAAACAAGAAATTAGCCGCGCAAATGGGTAGAGCCGGCAGAAAACGCATTAAAGATAATTTTTCATTAAAGGTTATGGTTAAAAATACAACGCAAATATATCAGCAGTTAATTAAGTAATTAGTTTGTAAAATTTAGGCGTTTCCCTGTGCCCTAGCTTGGAACGTCCTGACCTAAGTAAAACCTTAGGCGCAGCTTGCTGCGCCTAAGGTTTTACGAATGAAGAACATTTTAAGATGCAGTGCAGGGGGACGTTCTGAAATTGCAAACCAATTACGTTCGAGTATAATCCACAGATTCTGTGAAAGAACTATTTTATGAAAGTACTTATTTTTACAATTTTATTCCCGAACAGCCAACAGCCGACTTTTGCTGCTTTTATAGCGGAAAGGCTTGTGAGTTTGAGTAAATTGTGTCAAGTTAGAGTTGTCGCGCCTGTTGCTTACTTTCCGCCATTAAAATTTTTTAAGAGGTGGTATGTCTTTTCTCAAATTAGGGAAGAGGAGGAATACTTAGGTACTAAAATTTATCATCCACGATATTTTACTATTCCCAAAATAGGGTTGGTATTCTGTGGATTATTTATGTTCTTATCTCTTTTTAGAAAAATAATCGGGATCAAAAAGGAGTTTAATTTTGATCTAATTGATTCTCATTTTGTTTATCCTGAGGGATTTGTGGCAGTGCTAATAGGCAAAATATTACATAAACCGGTTACTGTAACTGCCCATGGCTCAGATATTAACCGATATACGAAACTTCCTTTAATTAAAAAAAAAATTGTCTGGACATTAAAAAATGCTGATAAAATTATTGCTGTTTGTCAGGCTCTTAAGGATAAAATGGTAGAGTTAGGTATTGCCTCAGAAAAAATAAAGGTTATTTCTAATGGTGTTGATTTAGAAAAATTTAGGTTGATAGATAAATGTTTAGTAAGAAGAGATTTGAATTTACCTGAAAATAAAAAAATAGTTTTGTCTGTAGGGCATTTAATAGAATGTAAAGGGTTTCATTATTTAATAGATGCGGTAAATAGAGTGAGAAAAGTAGAGAAGGATATTTTTTTAGTTATTGTTGGAGAAGGTGAATATAGGGGAAGATTAGAAAAAAAAATACAACAATTAGATATGATGTCATATGTCAAATTAATTGGGGCAAAACCTCACATAGAACTTTTTCAATGGTATAGCGGGGCAGATTTGTTTTGTTTAGCGAGTTCTCGTGAAGGTTGGGCAACAGTTTTTTTTGAATCATTCGCTTGTGGTTTGCCTGTGGTAGCTACGAATGTGGGGGGAGCCTCTGAAGCTATTTGTTCACAAGAGTATGGTTTTTTAGTAAATAGCCAGGATGCTGGACAATTGTCAGAGGCGATTATAAAAGCGTTAAGTAAGGAATGGGATAGAGAAAAACTTATTGAATATGCGAAAAGAAACACCTGGGATAAGGTCGTTGAGCGTTCTTACGCGATATTTAAGTCTGTTGTTGATTAGTCTCTATTGATACATTATACTCAAACGTAATAGGTTTGCAATTTTATGACATCCTCCTCACGCTGCATTTTGAAACGTTTTTCATTTACCAAACTTCAACGCAGCGTGTGCCTGCGGTTTGGCCAGATCGTTTCAATCTAGGGCACAGGGGAAACGCCTAAATTTTGTAGATCTATTACGTTTGAGTATAAATTACGAGAAGGAAACAAATGATAAAAAAAAGTTTTTTTATTTTATGGTATTTTTTTTTATTTTATGGATATATTTCAAATTCAGTTTATTGCCAGCAATTACCGTCAGGTTATAATGTGCAGGGTAATCAATGCTCAGAGGTATTTATTCCTGATGATTGGATTGAAGAGCCTGGTTGCTGTTTAAATGATCGCTATGTTCCATCTTTATCAGATAAAAAAGCAGGATATGCATTATTTAAAAGGCATTATTTAGCTTTAGCTTTTCCTAATATTAGTTTTGAAAATAATGAAATTAACAAAGCTTTAAAAATATTTGTCAGTCTTGGGGAATATGAACCTTTAGTCTTTTGCGTTAAAGCATTGGAGCCTTTGGAAAATATTGAAGTAAGTATAGGAGATCTAGTTAATGAGTTTGGCAAGATTATAAAAAAAGAAAATATTGATCTTAGAATCCTCAAGTATTTTCCTTTAATTTCAAAAAATAAAAAAAAACATTTTAGATATGCTCCGCTTATTTTAGAAAAATATAAAATTATTTCGATAGATAAATGGGTAACGCAAGAATATTGGCTTACAATATATGCCCCCAAAAATGCTGCTCCTGGAAATTACAAGGCTAAGATTACGATTAAGCCTGCTAATAAAGAAAAAAAAAAGTTGGACATAGTTGTTACTGTACTGCCTTTTCATCTTAAAAAACCGCAGCGTAAATACGGTATTTACTATAATTTGGATAAACGCTGGAAAGGGTTTTACCCTGAAAATATAGAAAAACATTTTATTGATATTCGTGAGCATGGGCTCTCAACTCTTACTCTTTACGGGATACCCCAGATCAAGGGAAAAGGGGAAAATGTAGAGCTGGACTTTTCAGTTCCTGGTTTTACTTCTCCCTGGCCAGTTAAAACTTTTATGGAATATTATTTGAACTCAGGACTGAAAGCGCCATTAATTTTTATCGGCCTTGATTATGTTCTGCGGATTAAAATTAAGTCTGTTTTTGGCTATGAAATGTATAGCAAAGAATTTGACTTTGTGTATAAAAATTTTGTAAAGATGTTAGAAGGGTACAGGTTAAGTGAAAATTGGCCTGAGTTTATATTTTCTGTAAGTGATGAACCAGCTAATGATCCGAAAAAGATGCAAAGCACTGAGTATTATTTGCAATTGTTAAAACAAATTTTACCTGGAGTGAAAACATATATCACTTTATATGGAGGATGGAAAGGTATTGATGATGGCAAGGCATTGGACCAATGGCTTGATCTCAGATGTTATGACTGGCTAAATAAGAAATTAATTCAGGATACCAAAAAATCGAATGATCAGTTGTGGGTATATAATGGAGGTTCATTTGGCAGAAACCCGGCTGTGGATAGATTTTTTTATGGATTTTATGCTGAACGTGTGGGTGCCGATGGTATAACTCAGTGGGTATATCAATGGGCTGGTAGTCTTGGTACTAGCTATGATCAGGAATTAAAAACAGGGCTACAGGGTTGGTATTACACTTATCCGTCTTTTGATGGCCCAATTCCGACTATTGGCTGGGAAGGAATAAGAGAAGGCATAGATGATGCGAGGTATGTTCGCACACTTAAGAGCTTAATTTCAGAGGCAAGGAAAGTTGGCACACCTTTTCTTATGGAAAAAGCAGAGGCTGCGGAGGAAAAGATTAGTCGTATATTGCAAAATATAGATATTGATACACAAACAGAAAAACGATATCTTCTTACAAAAAGTCTGGCAAAGAATTTTTTGCAACTTGACTTGTGGAGGAGAGAAATAGCCTCAGAAATTATAAAATTACAGCTATTGTTAGAGGGGATAAAATAAAAGTGAAGAAAAAAGTTGTTGTTTTATTGATTAGCCCTTTGGAAATTGACAGTCGAATGTGTAATGAACTGAAAACACTTATTACAGCTGGTTATGATGTGATTGTTTATGCGTGGGACAGGGAGAGAGCTTTTTCCGATAAAGCTTATGGGAAAGTAGAAGGTATCCCTGTTAACCGTGTTTTAGTTAAATCTGCTTATGGCAGGGGGGTGGGACAGTTATTCAATTATTTTTGTTTTTGGGTGATTGTTTTTTTTCGCTTATTAAAAATAAACTTTGATATTGTGCATTGTGTTGACCTAAATACTTTGCTGCCTGGAGTAATCGCAGCAAAGCTTAAAAGAAAAAAAATTCTTTATGACGCGCATGAAGATTTTCCAGCGCTTATGCTGGATTTGAAAGTAAGGCCGCTTGTGCCATTAGCTGCTAAGGCAGAATCAATTTTGATTAAAATGGTTGATAGTGTAATTACAGTAAGTAATCCAATTTCTGATGTACTTAAAAAAAGAGGCGCACGCGAAATAACAGTGGTCAGGACAACTAAATTGCTGGCAGAATATGATTACACTCAAGATCAGGTCTTCTCGTTACGAAAAAAACTGGGCGTGCAAGACAAATTTGTTTTTTTTTACATAGGCCTGCTTTCTCACAATCGTAAGCTGATAGAAATAGCAAATATTTTTACACAGGATCAGAACAATGATATTGTGTTTGTGGTTGGCGGGTATGGAATTTTGGAAGAAGAACTAAAAAAAGCGGCACAGGAGTGTGCTAAGATTGTTTATATTGGCCGAATCGCGGGAAATGAGGTACCATTATATACAAAAGCTTCAAACGTAATTTTAGCGGTAAATACGAAAAAAAGCAAAAATAGCAATACTACATTGCCAAATAAATTGTTTGAAGCAATTGCTGCTGGACGTCCGATTATTGGAAGTTCTCTTGGGCCCATGGGGCGTATTATCAGGGAAACTGAATGCGGGCTTACAGTGGATGACCCTGATAACGCCGAAAATATTAAAAAAGCTATATTTACCATAATTTCAGATAAGGCAATTTATGCTAAGCTGTGCTGTAATGCTGTGGCTGCCCAGCAAACTTACGCGTGGGAAAAAACTGCCAAAACATTACTAAGGGTATATAAAAATTTGGAGACTTAAGATATGAAAAAAAAAATTTTTTTAGTGGCTGGAGCGCGCCCAAATTTTATGAAAATTGCTCCGCTTATGCGGCAATTTAAAAAAGGAAAAGATAAATTTCAGGTTTTATTAGTGCATACAGGACAGCATTATGATTATGAAATGTCAAAAATATTTTTTAAAAATTTACATATTCCTGATCCCGATATTTACCTGCAAATAGGGTCTGCTTCTCACGCTTTGCAAACCGCAAAAATTATGATCGCTTTTGAAAAAGTAGTCCTAAAAGAAAAACCTGATTTAATTATGGTTGTGGGGGATGTTAATTCTACACTTGCCTGTTCTCTTGTAGCAGCAAAATTGAATATTAAAGTAGCGCATGTAGAAGCTGGTTTAAGAAGCTTTGATCTGAGAATGCCTGAGGAAGTAAATCGAATGCTTACAGATAAACTTTCTGATTATTTGTTTGTTAGTGAAGAAAGCGGCGTTAAGAATATAAAAGACGAAGGAATCTCTGCAAAAAAAGTTCATTTTGTCGGTAATGTTATGATTGACACCTTGCTCTATTATATGAACGCAATTGAAAAATCTACTATTTTAGAAGAGAAAAATTTGATTTCAAAAAAATATTGCGTTATGACACTTCATCGTCCAGGCAATGTGGATTGTAAAAAAACTCTTGCTCAGATATACGCAATTCTAAAAGAGGTTACTAAGAGTATCGCAATTGTCTACCCCCTGCATCCGCGCACTAAAAAAATGATCAAAAAACATACGTTTTTAAAAAAATTTAACGCGCTTAAAAATTTATCTATGATTGCGCCATTAGGATATATTAATTTTATTAAATTGGTGAAAGAATCGCATTTTGTGATTACTGATTCCGGAGGTATTCAGGAAGAAACTGCTGTTTTAAATATTCCTTGTCTTACAATAAGGGAAAATACAGAGCGGCCGATAACTTTAACTAATGGCACAAATTATTTGGTTGGAAGAAACAGGGAACAAATAATTAAAAAAATAAAATTAATATTATCAGGAAAAGCAAAAAAAAGTAAGCACCTAAATTTGTGGGATGGAATGACTGCAAAACGAATAGTAAAAATTATTGAGCAGACAATTTAGTAAAAAAATATAGATTTTTTGCTTGCAGGGAATCTATTTGTAATCGGTGAGAAGCTGTGAAATAATCCCCTGCGAGAGTCAATCATTTTTTTTGTGTAAACAGTTTTGTTAGTCATAATGTTTCAGGGAACCTTTCCGCGAAAATAATCGCAAATTGATTAAGCGCTTGCTTCCAATGCTGGATCGGCAAAGTCCATT
>QNCH01000086.1 GCA_003645745.1 Candidatus Omnitrophota bacterium | reverse complement strand
TGGTTATTTTTTACTTGCATAACTATTTTACCATCGGAGGCATTCTTTCCTTAAGCCTTTTTTTATTTTCTTTATAGGAGTTAGGGTTTCTATACAGGAATTGACGGAAATGGCTCTCTAAATGATGTCTCTGGAGGCCTCAAAGTATATTTTCCTTCAAATCTTCAAGAATTTTGGTTTAGGTTTTATGTATATTATCCTTCTGAAATGGGATGGGGCGTTACTAGTGGATGGAAGGTATTGTATGGGACTGGATGGTATTTTTGTTTTCCAAAATATACACATGCAACGGGGTTTTATCTCGATAGAACTATGATCCCCGTAAATTCATCCGGTTATGGTGATGATTGGCTTGAATCTGATGGTCGCCAAGGTTTTGGGAGGTGGATTCCTGTAGAAATTCATTTTAAAAATGATACAGATGGAACGGATGGTATTATTCAAACATGGGTTGACGAAACATTGATTATTGATAGACATGACTTAAATTTTGGTGTTGACTATTTTGAACAATTTGGAGTAGGATCGAATGGGAATGCGGCTGTTGGCCCTCCTGATACTTGTGTCGGCATAAGGTTTGATGACCTTGCCTTGGCGACTACAGAATTTGCCGATTTTGTGGATGATGGGAATGGATATTCAAGGATCGGGTTAATAAATCATATTGCAAGCGATATTATTCCACCAGTAAGAAGCAATAGTTTTCCTACAGGCGAACTGAATGCAGATACAACTGCGCAGGATATAAGTTTAAGTACAGATGAAGACGCAACGTGTAAATATTCAGCCATAGCAGGTACAAACTATGCAGAGATGACTCAGTTTACAAATACCACAGGTACAAATCACACAACCGAAGTAACTGGGCTGGAAAATGGTTTTACATATAACTATTATGTAAAATGTCAGGATAACGCAACTCCCCCAAATACAAATACAGATGATTACGCGATTACATTTAATGTGGCACATACGCAGTCAGTAGCTAATAATGCAAGCAGCAGTTCAAGGAATTGTTTTATTGCCACAGCAGCATATGGTACTTCAATGGCTGAAGAAGTAAAAATTTTAAGCAGGTTTAGAGACCAGCATTTGCTGACAAATTATTATGGAAAAATATTTGTAAATATGTATTATCAATACAGCCCGAAGATAGCGAGTTATATCAGGCAGAGAGATTGGGCGAGAGCTGTAGTTAGGTTGATGTTGAAAACATTGGTAAATATCACAAAATAAATTACAACGTAGATGCTTGATTTATCAAACCAGTGATAATAATAAATGCAACAAAATAATAATAAACAAGGTATGGGGGGAGGAGAATCGATGCTGACTTCTGTTGCCTGAATCTGGTTACCTGTATCCTGTTTTTATAATAATGATATTAATCATCAAAATCTACAGGGCATGGCCCCTGTAGATTCTGCCTTTTTATTGTGTTTAGGCTCAGAATGAAGGGAGTAACTTCCATTCCCTCACCGATCCCCCCCCCGATGCTAAAAGCTGTTCTTCCCGCATCTGGAATTTAATGGTATAATGCAATTACGAAGGATACAAAGCAAATGGGAGAGAGAACAGAGAAAATTAAAGGAAAGGCTATTATGAATAAATATATATGTGTGCATGGGCATTTTTATCAGCCTCCGCGGGAGAACCCCTGGCTGGAGCAGGTTGAAGTTCAGGATTCTGCTTATCCTTATCATGACTGGAATGAAAGGATAACTACTGAATGTTACGCTCCGAACGCGGCTTCGCGTATTCTGGATGGGGGAAATCGAATTATTGATATTGTAAATAATTATGCGAAAATGAGCTTTAATTTTGGTCCCAGTTTACTTTGCTGGATGGAAAAGCACAATCCTGATACTTATGCAATGATTCTTGAAGCTGATAAATTGAGCCTGAAAAATTTTTCAGGACATGGCGCAGCGATTGCTCAGGTTTATAACCATATGATTATGCCGCTAGCTAATTCGCGTGATAAACGCACACAGGTTATTTGGGGCATAAAAGATTTTGTGTATAGGTTTAAAAGGCAGCCGGAAGGTATGTGGCTGGCAGAAGCAGCAGTGGATTTAGAAACATTAGATATTTTAGCTGAATTCGGCATTAAGTTTACAATCCTTTCTCCTTATCAGGCACAGAGGAAAAGAAAAATAGGAGAAGATAAATGGCTTGATGCTTTAAACGGAAAAATTGATCCGAAAAAGCCGTATTTATGTAAACTGCCTTCAGGCAGGACAATTGCTGTTTTTTTCTATGACGGGCCTGTATCTCAGGAAATTGCTTTTGGCGGTTTATTAAATAATGGGGAGAAGTTTGCCTTACGTTTATTAGGATTATTCTCAGAAAGGCAAAAAGAATCTCAGCTTGTGCATATTGCCACTGATGGAGAAACTTATGGCCACCACCATTCTTATGGCGAAATGGCGCTTTCATACGCGTATTATTTTATAGAAAATAATAATCTGGCTAAGTTTACAATTTACGCTCAATATTTAGAAAAATTTCCGCCTGAATATGAAGTGGAAATTGTAGAAAATTCTTCGTGGAGCTGTTCGCATGGAGTTGACCGTTGGAAGAGTGATTGCGGTTGTAGTTCAGGTATGAACCCAGAATGGAATCAAAAATGGCGCGCTCCACTGCGCAAAGCAATGGACTGGCTAAGGGATAAATTAGTTACAGTTTATGAAGAGCAAATGCGTGCTATTTATCCCAAACCATGGGAACTACGGAATGAGTATATTGATGTTATTTTAAATCGTTCTTCTGATAATATTGCCGCGTTTTTTAATAAGCATTTTGATTCTGCTTTAAATGCGCGGAAAAAGGTAGAAATTTTGGAATTACTCGAAATGCAAAGGCATACAATGCTGATGTATACTAGCTGCGGCTGGTTTTTTGATGAGATTTCAGGCATTGAAACTGTGCAAATTATGCAGTATGCTGCTAGGGCCATACAAATTGCCAAAAAAGTGGCGGGCATAGATGTAGATTTAGATTTTTTAAAACTGCTAAAAAAAGCGCCAAGTAATGTTTTTATATATAAAAATGGAGCAAAGATTTATGAGAAGTTTATTAGGCCGAGTGTATTAGATTTGAAGAGGGTTGCAGCGCATTACGCGATATCTTCCCTTTTTAAACAATATGCTAAGCAAAGCCGAATTTATTGTTATTCCGCGGAAGCGGAAAATTGTGAATATTTCGAAGCAGGCAGGCAGAAGATTGTAATTGGCAAAACTTTGGTTAAGTCTAATATTACCCAAACCGAAGATTTAGTCAGCTTTGCTGCGGTGCATATGGGGGATCATAATTTATTGGGCGGGGTCAGGCATTATGATAATGCGGAGCTTTTTGAGGAAATGGAGCGGCAAATAAAAACTGCTTTTCAAAAAGGCGATGTTTCAGAAATTATCAGGTTAATTGATTATCATTTTGGCAATTCTAATTACTCACTTTGGCATTTATTTAAGGATGAGCAGAGAAAAGTGCTGCAGCAGATTTTGAAAACTCCTCTTGAAGGGATAAAGAACACTTTCAGGCAAATAAATGAGCAGCATTATCAAACTATGCAGGCAGTAAAAGAAATGGGTATTCCTTTGCCTAAAGTTTTTTCTGTTACTCTGGAGTTTATTTTGAACGCTGATATGCGTAATGTTTTAGAAAAAGAAAAAGCTGACATTAGTAAGCTCAGCGTTTATGTAAAAGAAGTTAGGCGCTGGTCATTTGAATTAGATAAGCCAGCGTTAGCTTTTGCGGCAACGCGCAGGCTTACTAGTTTTATGGAATTGTTAAAGCAGAAACCTCTGGATACTGAGGCAATAAAATTGATTAATAATATGTTCAGGATTTTGCGTCCATTATCGCTGCATTTGAGTATTTGGAAATCTCAGAATATTTATTTTTCTATTGGGAAAAAATGGTATAGCTCTATGTGTGAAAAAGCAAATGCAAAGGATTATCAGGCAATGCGCTGGGTTAAAAATTTTCGTATTCTGGGCAGATATTTGCGGGTAAGGAGCGGTTAATGCATATTCCTTTATCTGTATATAGATTGCAGTTTAATCAGTTTTTTGGTTTTTCTGACGCAAAAAAGATAAGCGTGTATTTGAAGAGTTTAGGAATTTCTGATTTATACGCGTCTCCAATTTTTAAAGCCTGCGCGGGCAGTATGCATGGCTACGATATTATTGACCCGCTTAGCTTAAATTCGGAGTTAGGCACTCAGTTTGATTTTGAAGATTTAATGCAAAATTTAAAAAATTTAAATATTTCCTGGGTGCAGGATATTGTGCCTAACCATATGGCTTTTAATTCGCAAAATCAAATTTTAATGGATGTTTTAGAATATGGGGCAAGTTCTAAGTTTTATAATTTTTTTGATATTAATTGGCAGCATGCTTATGAAAATATTAATGGTAAGTTATTAACTCCATTTTTAGGTAAGTTTTATGCTGAGGCTTTAGAAAACATGGAGTTAAAATTAGAGTATAGCAATAAATGTTTAAATATTAATTATTATGAGCTGAGCCTGCCATTGCGGATTACTTCATATACGACTATTTTGGGCTATAATTTTGATCAGATAGAAAGCAGGCTGGGGCACAACAATAAGCTGTTAAGTAAATTGCGCGCGCTTCTAAAATATTTGGCAGATTTAAATACTCTCAACACTGCAAATTATAATGACCTAAAAAGAGTGAAACAGGATTTCTGGGATATTTATACAGATTCTGAAGAGGTGCGTGAATTTGTTTGCGAAAATATTCGTATTTTTAATGGGCAAAAAGGCAACGCGGAAAGTTTTAATCTTTTAGATAACCTATTGTGTGAACAGATGTTTTGCCTTTCATTCTGGAAAGTAGCTACAGAAGAAATAAATTACCGCAGGTTTTTTAATATTAACGCGTTGATTTGTTTAAAACAGGAAAACAAAAATGTTTTTGACCTGACGCATCAGCTTATTTTTGAGTTTGTTAAGCAGGGTAAATTTTCAGGTTTAAGAGTGGATCATATTGATGGGTTGTATGACCCCGCAGAATATTTAACGTGTTTACGACAAGAGTGTAAGGATACTTATATTGTAGTGGAAAAAATACTTGAGGATAAAGAAAAATTGCCCAGAGTGTGGCCTGTGCAGGGTACTACAGGGTATGATTTTTTAAATTATGCGAATGGAATTTTTTGCAAAAGAAAAAATCAGCGAAAATTTAACAGAATTTACATAAAAATCAGCGGTATTAAAACTTTATTTGAAGATATCGTGTGCGCGAATAAAAGGTTGTTAAGCGGTAAACATATGGCTGGAGATATTAGTAATTTAGCATATCTAATGAAAAATATTTCCAGCCATAACCGCTATGGCCGTGATATTACACTTTATGGTTTAAAACGGGCATTAGTAGAAATTATGGCGCATTTTCCAGTGTACAGGACATATTTTAATCCTAAATTTTTTAACAGTGATGGCCGCAAATATATTCAGTTTGCAGTGAAAAAAGCTAAGCATTCAAGCCCAGGATTATTCTATGAACTGGATTTAATTGAAAAAGTTTTATTGCTTGAATACGTTGATTTAGGCTTTAGCAGAAATAGAGAAGAATTATATAATTTTGTGTGTAAGTTTCAGCAATTGACCGGGCCGTTAATGGCTAAAGGTGTGGAAGATACAGTATATTATGTGTATAATCGCTTCTTATCATTAAATGAAGTTGGCAGCAGCCCGGCTAAATTTGGTGTGTATTTAAATGAATTTCATAATTTTAATAAAAGGCGAAAAAAGTTTTATCCGCATACATTGAATACATTAGCAACCCATGATACTAAAAGAGGCGAAGATTTAAGGGCAAGGCTGAATGTGCTTTCAGAAATTCCATTAAAATGGGAAACGAGCGTAAAGCATTGGCATAAGATAAATAAAAAACATAAAATAATGTTTGGCCGCGCTTACGCGCCGGATAAAAATGATGAATATTTTTTATACCAAACAATAGTTGGCGCTTTGCCTTTTTCAGGAGAGCAGTATGCTGAATTTGTTAAGCGCTTAAAAGAGTATTTGGTAAAAGCAGTGCGTGAAGCTAAGGTGCATACCGCATGGTTAAAACATGACGTAGAATATGAAAATGCTTTTTTGCGGTTTGCAGAACAGATTTTAAATTTTAGCGCAATGGGGACATTTTTAGAAAGTTTTTTGCCTTTTCAGAGAAAAGCGGCTTTTTACGGAATATTTAATTCTTTATCGCAAACACTGCTTAAAATTACTGCGCCTGGTGTGCCTGATTTTTATCAGGGCACAGAACTCTGGGATTTTAATTTAGTTGACCCTGATAACCGCAGGCCGGTTGATTTCGCTTTAAGGCAGGAGTATCTCTCAGATATAAAAGAAAAAATTAATAAAGATATTAAAGCATTGATTATTGAGTTATGGCAAAATAAAGAAGACGGTAGGTTAAAACTGTTTTTAGTTTTTATGGCTTTGCAAGCAAGAAATCAATTTAGAGCTGTTTTTGAACAGGGCAACTATATACAGATTGAAGTTTGCGGCAGGTTTAAAGATAGTGTGATCGCTTTTGCCAGAAATTATGGAGATACCTGGATATTAACTATTGTACCCAGGTTTCTTTGTTCAGTGATAGAAGAAGGCCAGCAGGCTCTGGGCAGAGAAGTCTGGCAGGATACTTCCGTCGTGCTTCCTGAAACAAATACTTTAGAGTGGACAAATTTAATTACTTCTGAGCAGATAAAAACAGGAAAAACATTGCTCGCAGGAGAAATATTTAGTTTGTTTCCGTGCGCGTTGCTTTGTAATAAATAATTCTTCCTGCTATTTTAAAATAAGGCTCTTTTACAGAATCTGTGGGTTACTTTTCGATTTTTTACCCTTTCATTCGTCTTGTTCTTGTTTCAAAAAGAATCCAGAAGTCAGGAGTCTATAATAATGGGGAATGACTGGGGAATAGGGGACGTAGTTAGATAATTAGATATTGATAAAGATGTATAAAATAGAATCAGGGATTTATCATGTAATACCGCGAGGTATAGAAGGTCGAAAGATGATTGTGACTGAGTG
>QNCH01000085.1 GCA_003645745.1 Candidatus Omnitrophota bacterium | reverse complement strand
GGCTGCGGGATTGTTAATTATATATTCACGGATGTTATTTAATGATTTATCATTCCTGATAATGTGATCATGAAATGAACGTTGCCATTTAAATTTGTTATTTATTTTTATTGTTTTATTAATTTGTTTTGATGAGAATGTTTTGAATCCACAGATAATTTCAGATAACGAATATAATTTATCTGTAGGGGAGGGTTTGTAACCCTCCCGTTTATTTGAATTATCAATAATTAAAACACCATGAAAATGATTAGGCATAATTATATAGGAATCAAGAAAAATATTGTAATAGTTTGGTAAATCCAGCCAGCATTGTTGGCATATTATCCCATAGGGATTAATTGCCATTTGACCGTTTGCGATATTCCCCAGCCATTCCACACGATTATCTGTACAAATGGTCACATAATAATAACCATTATTTGAATAATCGTAATTAGTTGACCGATTTTGTTTTCGTTTAGGATATTTATCCATTTTTATTTATCATTATAACAATTAATATACATAGTATGCATCAAACTCCATTTCTTCGCATTATTTCATACTATTGCGACACGGTCAAAAATAAATATTTATTTATAGTAATCGGTGAGAAGCTGTGAAATAATAATACCCTATTATTCTTTTTTCGCGTTTTTTTGCGAAGAGACATAAAGAGAAACAGGCGAAAAACGGTGATTATTTCACAGCTTCTCACCGATTACTATTTATGTATACATTTAGTATATATACTCAAACGCAATTGGTTTGCAATTTTATGACGTTCCCCGGCACTGCATCTTGAAACGTTCCTCATTCGCCAAACCTCAACGCAGCTAGCTGCGCCTGCGGTTTGTCTCAATCAGAACATTCCAATCTACAGCACAGGGAAACGCCTAAATTTTGCAAACCAATTGTGTTTGAGTATAATATCAAAAAATACATTGTATCTATAATCTGGATAATTTGGCAAAATGAGCAAAAAAATGGAAATAAAGATTTTATCTGATTTTTAAAATTTTTTGCTATCACGCGGACTTGGAGCGGAAAATAATGCGTCTTATTATGTTTTTGGGTAAGTAAATTTTTAAAATTTTCAGAGGAAAAATTTGAAAATTAACCCACAGATTTTGTGAAAAATCCATTACAATCCTTCTCTTAATTGTTTTTCCGCATCAACTTCATCGTGGTTAATCATATCTAATGAGTTAGATATGGTTTGTTTAAATTGAGGGCTGATAAAAGGAATTTTGTGCAATTGACGTAAAATTTGGATAATCATTCTGAAATAACGGACAACACCTCCTTCATCAACAGAGCTAATCTCTTTGATCTTTGCGATATCTTCTCCATTTGCCCATAATTCAACTGCCTGAGCCAGGTTAAAATAAGGTTTTTTGCTGAACGGGTAAATTTTGAATTTTTTTTCTTCTTTAATTATTGTTTCAATTGTCGGCATAATCGCGTGATGAATTTTTAATATGTTCGCGTTTAATTTGAAATGCAATTGTTTTTTGCGCGGCTCAAAGACTAAGGCACAAAGTACAATGTTTAAATTAAGGCTGGATAATTTTTCTAATTTACCGGAGCTGAATAGTTCTGTAATTGGCAATTCATAACCATATGTTTGAGCGGCAAATTCTCCTTTGGATGTTAAATGGTTGTTTGCAAGGTAATTATTTTTTTCTAACAGGCTTATTTTAGCGTGTATATATTTTAGCGCGTTTTTGCGCGTTTTTTTTGTGGATTGGAAATAATGCAGCGTTAACGGATATATATCATATAAATGCTGCTGCCATTTTTTGTATAAATGCAGCAAACTGGCATAAGAGATATTGAATTGGCTTTTTACTGGTTCAGGCTGGCCTGAAATCATTTTTTGCAGGTCATTAATCTTAAGATGCAGAGGATTAATGCGTGAATACACAAAACCTTGCTTGTCAATACCTCTGCGGCCTGCTCTGCCTGCCATCTGGCAATAATCACGGCAGCGCAGGTTTGCATAGTAATAACCATAAAATTTTCGCAGTTCGTCAAAAATTACTGACCGTGCGGGCATATTGATCCCAAGCGCGAAAGTTTCTGTAGTAAAAATTAATTTTACCAATCTGCTGGTAAATAATTGTTCAATAACTTCTTTTAAGCTTGGCAGTAATCCAGCGTGATGATACGCAATGCCTTTTGAGATTAACGGCAATAATTTATTAGCAGAAGGTTCTTGCTCTAAATTGAATTTAATCAGTAAATTTTTGAATAAATTTAATAGCTTTTCTCTTTCGCGATTATTTAGAAAATTAAAATTAGCAGTTTTTAAAGCTAATTCTTCGCAGCGTTTTCTGCTAAAAGCAAAATAAATTGCAGGTAATTCATCATTTTTTTGCAAGTGGGCGATTAGAGTGCTGACTTTATTCGCGGGTATTTGGCTGTGTTTAATTTTTTTGAAATTATTTAAATGAGTATAAACACTTTTTTTTAATTGGCTGGTATTTAAAAATATTTTATTAGTACAGATGAATTTATGTTTTAATGGAACCGGGCGTTTTTTTTCAATTACAGTGTGGATATTATGTTTATGCACCTTTGTCATCCATTGTGCGATTTGTTCTACGTTTGGTATCGTAGCGCTTAAAGCGAGAATACGGATTTGCGGCGGGCAAAAAATTATTGCTTCTTCCCAAACAGTGCCTCTTTCTACATCATCAAGATAATGTGCTTCGTCAAAAATAACCCATGAAATGTTACTAAAGCGGTCGGGATTTTCAAGTAATGTGTTGCGAAAAATTTCTGTAGTCATAATTAATACTTTGGCATAAGGGGTTAAACTTATGTCTCCGGTAAGAATGCCAATGTTATTAGTATAATTTTTTTTGAAATCACGAAATTTTTGGTTGGAAAGCGTTTTTATCGGGGTAGTGTAAATAACTCCTTTATCTTGTGAGATGCATTTTTTGATAATGTGTTCAGCAATTGCAGTTTTGCCCGAGCCTGTTGGCGCACAGACAATTACAGAATTGCCGTTTTCAGTAAGGTTAATTGCTTGTTTTTGAAAATAATCATAAATCATTATATAATTATAAAGTAAATTCTCTCATAAGACAAATTAAATTAATTAAATTATGTAATCGGTGACAGAAACAATTGACTGTGCCTTGCTTTTGTTTTATAATTTGATTATTATAAAAACAGATTAACAAACGGCTTTAAGGTGGCGTTTTACGGTTATTTTATTTTGAAATAAGAGGAACATAGTTTAAATGTATTATCCTGACCTGCAGGAATTTAAAAAATTAAGTAAAAAGGGTGATCTTATCCCTGTTTATAAGGAGTTGCTCGCGGACTTAGAAACTCCGGTTACAGCATTCTTAAAAGTAGATAAAGGAGATTATTCTTATCTCTTAGAATCTGTAGAAGGCCAGGAGAAAATAGGCAGGTATTCGTTTCTTGGTACTAATCCAAGTTTGATTTTTAAAAGTAAAGCTGATCGTATTGAACTTTTTCGCAGAAAAGCAAATAAATTAACTAAGGTAAAATTTAAAACGCAGATTAAGCCTTTAGATGAATTAAAAAAAATTATCAGTAATTATAAATTTGTTTCTGTTCGCGGTTTGCCCAGGTTTTGCGGTGGGTTTGTGGGATATATCGGTTATGATTATGTGCGATTTTTTGAAAATATTCCAGACACAAATCCTGATGATTTAAACCTTGCGGATATAATTTTTGTTTTAACAGACACTATTTTGATTTTCGACCATATTGCTCATAAAATAAAAATAGTATCTAACGTGCATATTGAACATAGCGCAAAAGAGAATTTAGATCAGGTTTATCATAAGGCAGTAAAAAAAATAGAACATTTAGCAGCGCTTTTGCGTAAACCCCTTAATTTGCGTGTAAAAAGAAAATTTGCAGGAGATTTAAAGGTAGAGTCTAATGTTTCAAAACAGGAATTTAAGCATGCAGTCGCGCAGGCAAAGGAATATATAAAAGCAGGAGATATTATTCAGGCTGTTATTTCTCAACGCCTTAAAGTGAAAGTAGATGTGCAGGCATTTGATTTGTATCGGGCTTTAAGGATAGTAAATCCTTCCCCTTATATGTATTATTTAAATTTTAAAGGTTTGAAGCTGATTGGCTCATCTCCTGAGGTAATGGTGCGCTGTGAACAAGGTATTGCTGAAGTCAGGCCAATTGCAGGCACAAGAAAGCGCGGGAAAAATGCGCGTGATGATGAAGCTTTATCAGAGGAATTAAAAAAAGATAGTAAAGAAATAGCAGAGCATATTATGCTTTTGGATTTAGGCAGGAATGATTTGGGCAGGGTATGCGCTTATGGTACAGTTAAGGTTACAGAATTAATGCGTGTAGAGAAATATTCGCATGTAATGCATTTAGTTAGCGATGTCCAGGGAATAATGCGTAAAGGCAAAGATATTTTTGCTCTTATTGCTGCTGGTTTTCCCGCAGGAACAGTAAGCGGAGCGCCAAAAATTAGGGCTATGGAAATTATTGATGAACTTGAGAATGTAAAACGCGGGCCTTATGCAGGCTGTGTGGGATACTTGAGTTTTTCAGGCAATATTGATACTTGTATTACAATCAGGACTATAGTCTTAAAAGGAAAGTATGCTTATATTCAAGCTGGTGCAGGTATTGTCGCTGATTCTGTGCCTGAGAGAGAATATCAGGAAACTTTAAATAAGGCAAAAGCTCTTTTGCAGGCAATAAAATTTGCAAGGCAGAGGCTATTATGATTCTTTTGATTGATAATTATGATTCTTTTAGTTATAATTTAGTCCAATATCTTGGAGAGTTGGGGCAAAAAATAAAAGTTGTGCGTAATGATGAGGTGGGTTTAAACTGGATTGAAAAAAATAATCCGGATTATATTGTTATCTCTCCCGGCCCTTGTACTCCAAAAGAGGCGGGAATTTCTTGTAAAGTGATTAAAAAGTTTTCAGGTATTATTCCTATTCTTGGTGTTTGTTTGGGGCATCAATGCATTGGTTATGCATATGGTGCGTTAATTCAAAGGGCAAAAAGAATAATGCATGGGAAAACATCTTTAATTACACATAATAAAAAATCAATTTTTAAAAATATCCTAAATCCTTTTGTTGCGACAAGGTATCATTCTCTGATTATTAAAGAGAGCAGTTTGCCGAATTCATTTATGGTTACTGCACGCTCAGAAGATGGTACAATTATGGCGATACAGCACTGCAGAATGCCTTTGTGGGGTGTGCAGTTTCATCCTGAATCGATTTTAACTGTTCAGGGCAAAAATATTTTAGCTAACTTTTTAAAACAGGGAAAAAGTTATGATTAAGCAGGGGATTGAAAAAGTTGTCTCTGGCGTTGATTTAAATGAGCAGGAAGTGGAAATTATTTTTAATGAAATTATGTCTGGGCTTGCAACTAACGCGCAAATTGCTGCTTTTATTATTGGGTTGCGGTGTAAAGGTGAAACTATAGATGAAATTACCGGCGCGGCAAAAGTAATGCGTAAATTTGCCGCGAAAATAAATGTGCGGGATACTGTTATTCTTGATACCTGCGGAACAGGAGGGGATAATCAGCATACTTTCAATATTTCAACACTTGCCGCGCTGATTGTTGCTTCTGCTGGCATAACTGTTGCTAAGCACGGCAACCGCAGTGTGTCGAGTAAAAGCGGGAGCGCTGATTTATTTGAAAAATTAGGCGTAAATGTAGCTGCTGAGATTGGAGTAGTTGAGAAATGTGTTAATGAAGCAGGTATTGGTTTTCTTTTTGCCCAGAAGTTTCATCAGGCAATGAAGTATGCTGCTGCTCCCAGAAAAGAGATTGGTGTAAGGACAATTTTCAATGTGTTGGGGCCTTTAACAAATCCTGCTGGGGCAACTCATCAGCTTTTAGGTGTTTTTGCTAAAGATTTAACTAAAGTTTTGGCAGGTGTGTTGAAAAATTTAGGTACAAAACATGCATTAGTTGTTTATGGTTTAGATGGTTTAGATGAAATAAGTATTTGCGGGGAAACTTTAATTTCTGAATTAAGAGACGGTAGCATTCAGGATTATATTGTGAAGCCTGAACAATTTGGCATAAAGAGGGCAGATATTGAGCAGCTGCGGATAACTGATGCTGAGCATAGCCTTAAATGCGCCTTAGATATTTTTAACGGCAAACAGGGGCCTCTTACAGACGCGGTAATTTTAAACTCGGCATTTGCTTTATATGCTGCTGACGGCGCAGGTTCAGTGGATACTGCATTGCCTAAAATAAGAGAAGTATTAAATACAGGCATTGTAAAAGACAAATTATCTTTATTGGTGAAATATAGTTATACTCAACCGTAATTGGTTTGTAAAATTCAGGCGTTTCCTTGTGCCCTAGATTGGGACGTTCTGACCTAAGCCAAACCGCAGGCGTAGCTTGTTACGTTGAGGATTTGCGAATGAAGAACGTTTCAAGATGCAGTGCGGGGTGGACGTCTTGAAATTACAAACTAATTACGGTTGAGTATATGTCAACAATTCTTGAAAAAATTATTATTGAAAAAAAACAAAAGATTGCGCAAGCGCAGTTATTGATGCCATTAGCGCAAATTTTGCCTAAGGCAGAAAAACGTGAATATATGCCCAGGGATTTAAAAAAAAGCTTAGAATGTAAGGAGCGGATTAGTCTTATTGGTGAAATAAAGAAAGCTTCCCCATCAAAGGGAATTTTGAATATGGGCATGGATATAGTAAAAACTGCTAAGCTTTATGAAAAAACAGGCATTAGCGCTATTTCAGTGCTTACTGATCATAATTTTTATGGTAAGCTTGATGATCTTAGACAGATAAGCAACGCGGTGTCTGTGCCTGTTTTACGTAAAGATTTTATCATTGATGTTTATCAGATTTATGAATCATATCTGGCGCGCGCTGATGCTTTGCTTCTGATTACGTCTATTTTAAGCACAGAACAGCTGCAATTATTTTTACAGGTTACTCGTTCTTTTAATATGCAGGCAATTGTAGAAGTACACAATAGAGTTGAACTTGAGAAAGCACTTTTTGCAGGTGCAGAAATTATTGGTATCAATAATCGTGATTTAAATACTTTTTTAGTTGATTTGTCTGTTACTGTGCAGTTAAGG
>QNCH01000084.1 GCA_003645745.1 Candidatus Omnitrophota bacterium | reverse complement strand
CCATTATCAATTACTATCGCTCCCTGATCCACTGCTTTTTGAGCATACTTTACCGCAGCCCCTTTTTCACCTTCTGTGCCGGCAAAAAGCGCAAAATCAATGTCTTTAAACGCGTGTTCATTGATCTTGTGTACTTGGTAGCATTGGCCATCCACTGTTATTTCACGTTCTGTACGCGCGAAAACACACAGCTGTTCAACAGGAAATTTATGTTCTGCTATAACACGCAGCATTTCTATGCCTACCGCGCCTACACCAACAACCGCAAGATTATATTTTGATTTTTTTTGCATAATTTTAAAATTAAATGTAAGGGCGAGGTTTTCTCGCCCGTTAATTATATTATTATCATAATTTTTGTTATTAACGATATTACCAGGGCGGGAAGACCCAGCCCCTATTATTGCGCCAAATTTTCGATGACTAAGTCTCCAACTTCTGAAGTTGAATACCCCATTTTCCCAGCGCTTAAACTCGACAATTTTGTCTGAGTTATTTTAATTACCGCATTCTCAATATTTTCTGCCGCAGCCTTTTCTCCTAAAGTTTCCAGCATCATTGCTACCGCGCAAATAGCAGCTAAAGGATTAATTACATTTTTCCCTGTATATTTAGGAGCAGAACCGCCAATAGGCTCAAACATAGAAACACCTTGCGGATTAATATTACCTCCTGCAGCAATTCCCATACCGCCTTGAACCATTGCCCCCAGATCAGTAATAATATCGCCAAACATATTATCTGTAACAATCACATCAAACCATTCAGGATTTTTCACAAACCACATTGTTGTTGCGTCAACATGTGCGTAATCAGTTTTTATGTCAGGATACTCTGCAGCAACCTGATTAAAAACCCTTTGCCACAAACCCCACGCGTAAGTTAAAACATTAGTTTTGCCGCACAAAGTTAAAGTTTTACGCTTGTTTCTTTTACGCGTATATTCAAAAGCATACCTGATACAACGTTCCACACCTTTGCGCGTATTATATGAAATCTGCAAGGCAACCTCATCGACTGTATCTTTATTTTTAAACTCTCCCAGACCTTTATACAAACCTTCAGAATTTTCCCGAACAACCACAAAGTCAATATCTTCTTCAGTTTTATCTTTTAAAGGGCAAAATGCTTTATTATATAATTTAATCGGCCTCAAATTTATATATTGATCTAAATCAAACCTTATTTTAAGTAAAATATCCTGCTCTAAAATTCCAGGTTTTACATCAGGATGGCCAATTGCTCCAAGATAAATCGCGGAATATTGTTTTAAATCCGCAATGTCATGCGCGTCAACAGTTTTGCCTGTTTTAAGATACCTATCTCCCCCAAAATCAAACATCTTTGTTTCAAAAGAAAAACCGTGTATTTTACTCACCTTTTCTAAAACTCTTAAGCCCTGGGTAACCACTTCAGGGCCTGTGCCGTCTCCTGGAATAACTGCAATTTTATACATTAAATTTACCTCTTTCTTTTAACTTTTATATCGGACAAGTCATGACTTGTCCCTACATATTTTTTTTGTATCCAATTTAACAAACCTCCTGAATCTATAATTTCCTGCATAAAATCCGCAAATTTTTCTGTAGAATATTTTTTTTTACTGGATAAATTATAAATTTTTCCTTCTTTTAAATCAATCTCAAGCGTTTCACCCTGATTTATGTTTTCTGCTGCTTGCTGACTCACTAAAATCGGCAACCCAATATTAATCGCGTTACGATAGAATATCCTGGCAAAACTTTCCGCGATCACACATGATATACCACATCCTTTAATTGCAATCGGAGCATGCTCCCTTGATGACCCGCAGCCAAAATTTCGGCCAGCGACAATAATATCACCTACAGAAATTTTACCTGAAAAATCCAGTTCAATATCTTCCATACAATGCGCGCCCAATTCACACGCGTCAAATGTATTTAAATACCTCGCGGCAATTATCTCATCAGTATTAACATTATGATTAAATTTCCAAACATTACCTCTTAGCTTCATCTTATCCTGCCTTTATACTCAAAACATAATAGGTTTATAGTTGTTCAGGGCCGATAATCTGTCCAGCAATAGCACTTGCCGCTGCAACCGCGGGATTTGACAAATATACTTCACTTTCAGGATGCCCCATACGGCCCACAAAATTTCTGTTTGTTGTTGCTAAAGCGCGTTCCCCCTTTGCAAGAACCCCCATATGTCCACCCAGGCACGGCCCGCATGTTGAAGTCGAAACAACCGCGTCTGCTTTAACAAAAATTTCAATCAGTCCTTCTTTCAATGCCTGCAAGTAAATTTCCTGAGTCGCGGGAAAAATAATACAACGCACATTTTTATGTATTTTTTTTCCTTTTAAAATTTTCGCTGCAATACGTAAATCAGATATTCTGCCATTAGTGCAAGAACCAATAACAACCTGGTCAATACAAATTTTTTTCAATTTACTCACACCTAAAGTATTACTCGGTAAATGCGGCATAGCCACTTGCGGTTCTATTTCAGAAACATTAATTTCAATAACCTGAGCATACTCAGCATCTTTGTCACTACTTAATAAAACAGGCTGTTTTTCTTTATTTTTCGTGGATAAACCTTTATAAGGATGTTCTTTTATATATTCTAAAGTAATACGATCAGGCGCGATAATACCCGATTTTCCGCCTGCTTCAATTGCCATATTTGCCATAGTAAACCGCTGATCAATAGGCAGCTTTTCAATCACATGCCCAGAAAATTCCATAGCTTTATATAATGCGCCGTCAACCCCGACCTTACCAATTGTAAACAAAATTAAATCTTTGCCTGTAACCCATTTTTTTCTTGTGCCGTGATAAATAAACTTTATCGTCTCAGGCACTTTAAACCAGCAGCAACCTGTAGCCCAACAAGCAGCTAAATCAGTAGAACCTATGCCTGTGGAAAATGCGCCTAACGCGCCATAAGTACATGTATGTGAATCAGCGCCAATAATCAGGCTGCCGGGCAAAACCAAACCCTGTTCAGGCAAAAGCGCGTGCTCTATACCCATTCTGCCGATTTCATAATAATGCTCAACATTATACCGCAGAGCAAAATCTTTTAAAGCCCTTGCTTGCTGAGCACTGCGAATATCTTTTGCCGGAGTAAAATGATCAGGCACAAGTACAATGCTGCTCGAATCTTTTACTTTATTTATTCCAAGCTTCTCAAATTCTTCTATCGCAATTGGAGCAGTAACATCATTTCCCAGAGCTAAATCAACTTTTGCATAAACAAAATCTCCAGCTTTTACTTTTTTGCCTTTAATATGCAAATTAAATATTTTCTCTGTAATTGTCTGCCCCATTATACTTTTATCTCCTTTATTAACGCTGTTTCATTACAATCAGGAAAATGCACGCATTGAATACAATCTCTCCATATCTTATGCGGCAGCGTTGATTTATCGACGATTACAAATTTTAATTTTTTAAAAAAATCAGGAATTTCAGTTAAAAGAAACACCTTCCCCACTTTCAAATCTATAGCTTCTTTCAAACAATAATTTACCATTGATGTTGCGATCCCTCTGCCCTGATAGTCTTGAGTTACTACTAAAGAACGTATCTCTGCTAAAAACTCCCAGGTTATATGTAGGGCACAGCAGCCACGAATCTCCCCATCATATTCACAAACCACAAAATCACGCAGGCTTTCATAAATATCACTTAAAGGCCGTGCTAGAATCTTGCCGGTTTGAGAATAAAGATTAATCAATTTATAGATAGAAACAGCATCACATAGATTAGGTTTTCTTAAAATCATTTAAATTACAATTTCTATTGCTCGGTAAGGACAAACATTTATACAAAGCCCGCAGGCAATACACTTTTTTTTATTAAACTCAACCTGCATTGTCTGCCTATTCACAGCAAAAGCTCCTGTAGGACAAACTGTTACACATTCAGTACAATGAATACATTTTTTCTGCTGCCATTTTATATCATTAATCAAAGCCTGCACAGTAATTCCTGAATCTCTTAAATAGTCAAGCCCTGATTCCAATTTTTGTTTCTTACCTTCAATTTCTAAAACTAATACACCTTGTTCTTTTGGCGTAATATTGGCTTTTAAGATATTTATGATCAGATCATAGTCTTTAATCAAACGATAAGTTATTGTCTTATCTAAAAGATTTTGAGGAAAAGTTAAAACCACTTTTCTTTTTATCATAATCTTGTTTCAATCCTGATACTATACTCAAACGTAATAGGTTTGAATATATTGATTAAAATACTTCCAATAAACCATTTCTCAATAACATTGCGCCAAGCATACATAAAAAAAGAATATTTACTTTAGACAAAGCTTCAAGCACACGCGGCTTCAAAAACAGAACAATATTTTCTACATACTTAAGCAGTAGAAATACAATCACAATGTTAAGCGCAAGGGACAAAAGAGTAATAACTATTCCGAATAAACTGGAAAAAACCACAAGCAAAAATAAAAGCTGCGGTTTAAAAAATAATCCTCTGATAAAAGAAAAAAATCCCGCATAAACCTGACTGTCTTTCTTGCCTTTAAGCAGGACAGTAATAGAAAAAACCAGCAAAAAAATACCTGTACATATTTCAAGGTCAGCAGCCTCAATTCCCATTAGCCAGCAAATTATTTTTGATAAAAAAATAAAACCAATAAGCATACCCGCAACATTATAAACCATCCTGGATAAGATTTCTCTGCGCTGTTGCGTCATTTTTGTAGAAAAAGAAAAAAATACAGGAACCTCTCCGATCCAATCGATTGCTATAAAAATTCCCAAAAAACCAGCTAAAAGCGCACTTATTACTCCCATCACTACTCTCCTTAATTCTTATAAGTGTTGCATTTACAGTCCCTTAAAATTTTTCAAAATTACATTATTTACCGCGTCTAACAAATCCCGGGCAATAAAATCCGGCTGTAATTTAAAATAACTCAAGTCAATTTTTGATTTTGTTTTACCACAAAATAATAATATAGTTCTACAGCCAAAATCAAAACCAGCTTGAATATCCCGTTCAGTATCTCCAATCATAAAACTATGTTCAAAATCAATGTCAATATTTTTAACTGCTCTGGTAAAAAGGCCAATTTCAGGTTTTCTGCACACACACCCATCATTGTGCCCATGCACACAATACTGCACAGAACTAATTTGCCCGCCGCCTGCTTCTATCTGCTTTTGCATATTTATCGTAATTGTTTCTAAAATCTGTTCTGTATATAACCCTTTACTTACCCCTGCCTGATTAGAAACAACAATTACTTTATATCCGGCAACAAATAAATTTTTAATTGCTTCAATCACACCGGGCAAAAACTCAAATTTTTCCAAGCAATCAACATAACCTGTTTCAGGGTTTCGATTAATTACCCCATCCCTGTCCAAAAAAATTATTTTTTCTAACATATACTCAAACGTAATAGGTTTGTAATTTTATGACATTATAACACTTTTTAACTATTATACACATTATATATTAGAGATAATATTTTGTCAAATTTCAAATCGCCTTAATTAAAATATTGACAAAATTACTATTTAATGCTATCTTTAAATTAGGGATGTTGTATTTGCTATTCCTCTTCTTAACCTTTAAATTAGTCCAGAGAGGCTATTAAGGAAAAAAATTATGCATATAGGTCTGTTTATCCAAATTTATAAAAATTGTTTTTGGAAAAACAGGCTTTTTTATTGTTAAGGGACTGTAAAGAAGTAAGTTTTGCATTTATACTCCAACGTAATTGGTTTGCAATTTTATGATGTCCCCCTGCACCGCATTTTGAAACGTTCTTCAATCGCCAAACCTCAACGCAGCGAGCTGCACCTGCGGTTTGGCTTAGGTCAGAACGTTCCAATCTAGGGCACAGGAAAACACCTAAATTTTACAACCCAATTACGTTTGAGTATATATCCACAGATTTAGGTCATATTTGTCTGATCTGAATGAACGATTCCCGCGGCGTACTTGAGGTCCGCCAGAGAAAATCGTGATTGAAAATCACATAAAGATGGCTTGAAGATGTGAGATAGAGATGTAATAGTTGTTTCTTTACAGTCCCTAAGGGAAAATTATTATGCAATCAAAAGTACCTGCAACGTTAATGGATGCACAGATGTTTAAACGCACTCTTGTGCGGATCAGCCATGAAATTTTAGAAAGAAATAAAGGTTCAGAAAACTTAGCTATTGTTGGAATTCGCTGCCGCGGAGCTTATTTAGCACAAAGAATCGCAAAATTGATTAAAAAAATTGACGGAAGGCAAATACCTGTTGGAATACTGGATATTACACTTTACAGAGACGATTTAACCATGATTGACTATTGTCCGGTAGTGCACAGCACAGAAATAAATTTTGATCTTCACAATAAAAAAATTATTCTGATTGACGATGTACTTTTTACCGGCCGAACTGTTAGAAGCGCGCTTGATGAAATAATTGACCTTGGCAGGCCGGAAAATATTCAATTAGCAGTATTAATTGACCGCGGCCACCGTGAATTGCCTATTCGTGCTGATTATGTAGGGAAAAATGTGCCTACAGCACACAATGAAAATATTGAAGTCCATGTGAGCGAAAAAGACGGTATGGATGAAGTTGTTTTAGGGGAATAAAGATGCGTAAATTGAGGAAAAAAAATCTTCTAAGCCTTGAAGAATTAAATATTGAGGAAATTGAATTAATTTTGCAAACCGCAAATTCCTTTAAAGAAGTTTCTACAAGATCAGTAAAAAAAGTCCCTACTTTAAGAGGGCAGACCATTGCTTTAGTTTTTTTTGAACCTTCAACAAGAACACGTTTAAGCTTTGAATTAGCAGCAAAGCGCTTAAGCGCGGATATACTAAACATTAACGCATCCGCAAGCTCAGTAAAAAAAGGAGAAACACTAAAAGATACTTTAAAAAATATCGCGGCAATGCAAGTTGATATTATTGTTTTGCGCCATTGCTCCGGAGGCGCACCTTACGCTTTATCAAACCAGGCAAATTTTTCTATAATTAATGCTGGAGACGGATGCCATGAACATCCCACTCAAGGATTATTGGATGTATTTACCATACGCGAAAAAAAAGGTTCTATCAAAGGCTTAAAAGTAGCAATTATTGGAGATATCGCACATTCTAGAGTAGCAAGAAGCAATATCTGGGCACT
>QNCH01000083.1 GCA_003645745.1 Candidatus Omnitrophota bacterium | reverse complement strand
GATATAGAAGTTTTTAAAGATGAAAAATATACGTCTGTTGCTTTAAGAGAGATTGCTGAAGGAAAGATTGATTTTAAATCAGATAATTAAATATTAAGGATTAATTTTTAATTATGGGAAAAGTTAAAGAAGTTATTGTTTGTGTTGCAGCAAGTATTAGCGCTTATAAGGCTTGTGATTTAGTGCGGATTTTAACTAAAAAAAATTTTTCTGTAAGAGTTTTAATGACCCCTGAAGCGGTAAATTTTATCCAGCCGCTTACTTTTTCTACGCTTTCATACAAACCTGTATTTACAGATATGTTCGCGGATACTTTTATCAATGGACGTCCTTTGCATATTGCTTTAGCCAGACAAGCTGATTTAATTGTTGTTGTTCCGGCAACTGCGAATGTGATTGCAAAATTAGCTTGCGGCATTTGTGATGATTTGGTTACAGGAGTAATTATCGCGGCAAAAACTAAAATTATGGTATGTCCGGCAATGAATGATTATATGTATAATCATCCTGCGACGAAAATAAATCTTCAAAAGATAAAGGAGTTTGGTTATCAGGTTATTTCGCCTTCTGTTGGCCAGCTTGCTGACGGCAAAGTTGGAATTGGCCATTTGGCTGAAATTGCTTTGATTTCTGCAAAAATAGAAGAAGCTTTAAAATGATCAAATCTCACATCCCTAAGATTTTAATTACTGCGGGCCCTACACGTGAGTTTATTGACGCGCTAAGATTTATTTCTAATCCTTCTACTGGTAGGATAGGTTATTTAATTGCTGAAAATGCTTGCAAACGCGGATATGAAGTTATTTTGCTTTCCGGGCCGACATCTCTTTTGCCTCCTAAAAATGTAAAAATTGTATATTTTGAAAGCGCTTTGGATTTAAAAGAAAAAGTTGACAAATATTTTTTGTGGGCAAATTGGATTATTTTTTCGAGCGCAGTGGGAGATTTTCGCCCCGTACGCAAGTTGAAAAATAAAATAAAAAAATCTCAAGGTGCCCCTGCCTTAAAGTTGGTTAAGAATCCTGATATCCTGAAAGAGTTAGGCAGTAAAAAAGCGGATAAAATTTTAGTGGGTTTTGCATTAGAGACTAATCGGTTAATTGAAAACGCGCGTTTAAAATTAGAACAAAAAAAATTGGATTTAATTGTTGCTAATCAGCTATCTGAGCATAATTTTCCTTTTGGCAATGGAAAATTATCTGCTGCGCTGATTAGTGAAAACAGAGTTGAGAAATTTGAACAAATTAAAAAAATACAGCTTGCCTCCATTATTCTTGACAGAATAGAGCATTTGTGCTACAATTTAAATAACATAGAAGAATGAAAAAGAATATTCTTATGAAATTATAAACCTACCTAACTAAGGAGGGAAGTATGTTGAAAAATAGAAAAGCATTTACATTAGTTGAATTGTTGGTAGTAATGGCGATTATTGCTCTTTTAGCTGGTATGCTTGTGCCTGCGTTAGGCAAAGCGCGGGAACGCGGCAGAAGAACAAGCTGTATGAATAATTTAAAACAGATAGGCTTAGCAATTTCAATGTATAGAATTGACCATAATGATGATTTTCCAGAGGATTTAGATGCTCTTTATGATAATGTTAATCCTGAAGACGGCTATGTTGACAATCTTAACCTTTTTAAATGCCCCAGCGCGGGTGGAGTTGCTCCGGCAAATCCGGAAGCAGGAGATTATACCTATACAAAACCGGGTAGTAATCATCCAAAATCTGATTTTGTTATAGTAGAAGATAATGATGCCGATGGTGAAAACCATGCTGGAGGCAAGAATAAACTTTGTGCTGACGGCCATGTGGAATGGGTTGCGGATTAATTGTAATTATGAAAAGATAGTTTAGAAATATATATTTAAGCGCTTAAGACATATTTTCTTAAGCGCTTAATTTTTTGATGGCGGCGTAGCCAAGTGGGAAGGCAGAGGTCTGCAAAACCTTTATTCAGCGGTTCGAATCCGCTCGCCGCCTCCAAAATATGATCTGGGAAGCAGGTACTTGAAATAACTTGATTTTTTTTGTTAAAACAGATAAAATATAAAAAAAAATCGGGCGAGTGGTGGAATGGTATACACGATGGACTTAAAATCCATTGGCCGTAAGGCCATAAGGGTTCGAATCCCTTCTCGCCCATTTTTAAAATATGGGAGATTGCCCTTAGGGCGGTTAGCTCAGTTGGTTAGAGCGTTGCGTTGACATCGCAAAGGTCGGAGGTTCGAGCCCTCTACCGCCTACCAGAAAATTAGAGAGCAGAGGGGGACGTAGAATTTAGAGGGTTGTTATTTTATGGAATTAAGCACATTAAGGCACAGTTGCGCGCATATTTTAGCTCAGGCAGTTAAAGAGATTTATCCTGAGGTGAAATTAGCTATAGGCCCGGCTATTGAACAGGGTTATTATTATGATTTTGCTGTATCAAAGCCTTTTACTCCGCAGGATTTAATCAACATTGAGCAGAAAATGCGGAAGATTATTAAGGCTGATTTACCGTTTAGCAGAGAAGAGTGGAATAAACAAAAAGCACGGGATTTTTTTTCTAAAGCAGAAGAGTTGTATAAATTGGAATTGATTGAAGCTGTCGCGGATCAAAATGTTTTTATTTATAAAACAGGCAATAATTTTGTTGATTTATGTAAAGGGCCGCATATTGAGTCTACAGGCAAAATTTCTGCTTTTAAACTTTTATCTATTGCTGGTGCTTATTGGCGCGGAGATGAGCATAAGCCAATGCTGCAGCGGATTTATGGAACATGTTTTAATAGTAAACAAGAGTTAGCTGATTTTTTGCGTAAAAGAGTTGAAGCGGAAAAAAGAGATCACCGCAAGCTGGGTAAAGAGCTTGAGTTCTTTGAAATGGGTGGGGAAATTGGAGCGGGACTGGTTTTATATTTGCCTAAAGGTGCCTTACTGCGCACAATTATTGAAGATTATGAAAAAGCAGAGCATCTTAGGCGGGGTTATAAATTGGTAGTTGGCCCGCATATTTTAAAATCAGATATTTGGGTGCGTTCAGGCCATTATGATTATTATAAAGAAAATATGTATACTTTTCAGATAGATGGGCAGGAGTACGCGCTTAAGCCAATGAATTGCCCTGCTCATATGATTGTTTATCAGCATAAAATTAGAAGTTACCGTGAATTGCCTTTAAGGTTGTTTGAATTAGGCACTGTGTATAGGAATGAAAAATCAGGAGTTTTGCACGGGCTTTTGCGAGTGCGTGGTTTTACTCAGGATGATGCTCATATTTTTTGTACTAAGGCTCAGCTTAAAACAGAAATTAAAGGAGTTATTGATTTTGTGGTTTCAGTAATGGATGTTTTTGGGTTTAATGATTTGCAAATTGAGCTAAGCACAAGGCCTGAGAAATCTATTGGTACAGATGAAGATTGGCAAGACGCTACTTTAGCTTTACAGGATTCGTTAAAAGAAAAAGCATTGAGTTTTGATATTAATGCAGGCGATGGAGCTTTTTATGGGCCTATAATTGATATCAAAATAAAAGATGCTTTGGGTAGGGCATGGCAATGTGCGACAATACAGTGTGATTTTGCTTTGCCTGAGCGTTTTGGCCTTACTTATATCGCGTCAGACGGTACGCAAAAACGGCCGGTTATGCTGCACAGGGTTATTCTTGGCAGTATAGAAAGATTTATTGGAACTTTGCTTGAGCATTATGGGGGAGCCTTGCCATTGTGGCTTTCTCCTGTACAGGTTAAGGTAATTGCAATAACACAGACGCATCATAAATATGCTGAGGAAATTAACCAGGCATTGGGGGAGAGCCAGATCAGGGTTGAACTTGATTTGCGTAATGAAAAAGTTGGTTATAAAATTCGTGAAGCAGTGAAACAGAAAATTCCCTACATCATTGTTGTTGGCGATAAGGAGTCAGATCAAGGAACGATTTCAGTGCGTTTTCAAAGAGGTGAGAATAAAGGTAAGATTGAAAATGATCTTAAAATAGAGAATTTTATTAATAATCTAAAAAAAGAAATTTTGTCACGGAAATATTAGGAGGTGGTAACATTCGTAAGTACATAAAGATAAATCAACAGGTAAATGCGAAACAAGTACGGCTTATTGGCGTTAGCGGTGAACAATTAGGATTATTTACTTCTATTGAGGCACTGGCCAAAGCTCGTATGCAGCAATTAGACCTTGTAGAAATTGCTCCGCAGTCTCAGCCTCCTGTGTGTAGAATTATGGATTATAATAAATTTAGATATGATCAGAAGAGAAAAGAACGTGAAGCAAGAAAGAAACAGCATAACTCACAACTTAAAGAATTACGTATAAAGCCTAAAATAGCAGAGCATGATTATCTCGTTAAGTTAAAGAACCTGGAAAAATTTTTGCGTAATAATGATAAGGTTAAGGTTAGAATGACGTTTCGGGGAAGAGAAATTACCCATATGGAGTTTGGTAAAAGTGTGTTGTCCAGATTAGAAAAAGATGTTGCGAATATTGGAGAGTTAGAAAAGCCTTTAGTGCGTGAAGGCAGAAATATTGTGTTAATTTTTAAGCCAAAATAATATACTCAGTTGATGAGTACGCCGAGTATAGTAAAGAAAAGAGGTAATGTCCTATGCCGAAACTTAAGACGAATAAAGGTACTGCAAAGAGATTTAAAATTACAGGCGGGAAAAAAGTAAAACGGTCACAGGCGAATAAAGGCCATTTGAAAAAGTCAAAAAATATGAAACGTAAGAGAAGATTACGCAGGCCTGCAATGGCGAGCGGCGCGGAAGAAAAGATGCTTAAGACTCTTCTGCCATATAGTTAAAAATGGATCAAAGGATGTTTTTTTGTAACAGCAGGGGTAAGAGCCCTGCGTGTTATTTTTTAGACGATTATGTTCAAATGTAATTGGTTTTCAATTTTATGATGTCACCCTGCACCGCATTTTGAAACGTTCTTCAATCGCCAAACCTTAGGCGCAGCGAGTTGCGCCTAAGGTTTGGCTTAGGTCAGAACGTTCCAATCTAGGGCACAGGAAAACGCCTAAATTTTACAAACCAATTGCGTTTGAGTATATAAAGAATGTTAATCATATAAGGAGGAATGAATTATGCCGCGTGTAAGAAGATCGCCCGCAACAAGGCAAAAAAAGAAAAAAATTTTAAAAATTGCTAAAGGCGCGTTTGGTAAAAGAGGTAATGTTTTTCGCAGGGCAAAAGAAACAGTGCAAAGAGCTTTAGTTTATGCTTACAGAGACCGTAGAAATAAAAAGCGAATGTTTCGCAGTCTTTGGACAGTGCGCCTTAATGCTGCATTAAGGCCTTACGGTTTTTCCTACAGTAAATTTATTGGACAGCTTAAAAAAGCTAATATCGCTTTAAACAGAAAAATGTTATCCGAGTTAGCAATAAATGATCCGCAAATTTTTGCTAAATTAGTAAAAACTGTAAATTAAATATTTTTTATTGGGTGAAATGGAAGACAAACTAAAGCAAATAAAAAATGATTTTGAGCAGGATATTGCCAGAGTAAAATTTCAGCCTGAATTGGAATCAATTAAGATCAAGTTTATAGGCCGTAAAGGGTTGATTACGCAGGTTTTTAAATTATTACCGCAATTGCCAGTAGAACAAAGGCGTGCTTTTGGGCAGAAAGTGAATATTTTAAAAATAAATTCTGCCCGGCAAATAGATGATAAGGAAAAAGAGCTGCGGAACAAGACATCATCCTCGCGGCCTCAAGATTATAAATTTGATCTTTCCCTGCCTGGAATAAAAAAAGATTTAGGCTACATTCATCCGGTGTCAATTGTAATTGGGCAAATTTGTGAGCTGTTTGTGGAACTGGGGTTTAAAATAGCAGAAGGCCCGGAGATTGAAACGGAATATTATAATTTTGAAGCCTTAAACATTCCATTAGAACATCCTTCACGTGATGCTTTTGACACCTTTTATTTAAAAGATAAATTTTTGCTGCGCAGTCATACATCTCCTGTGCAAATCAGGGTAATGGAGGAGCAAAAGCCGCCGGTGCAGATAATTGTGCCTGGTAAAGTCTATCGTCCTGATGCTACTGATGCCAGCCATTCTTATATGTTTCATCAAGTAGAGGGTTTGCTTGTGGACAAAGGCATAACTTTTGCGCATTTAAAAGGAGTTTTAACTGTATTTGCAAAGAAATTGTTTGGCGATAAAATCAAAATGCGTTTTCGCCCGCATTTTTTTCCATTTACTGAGCCCAGCACTGAGGTGGATATTTCCTGTATAATTTGCGGGGGCAAAGGGTGCCGTGTGTGCGGGCATAATGGGTGGCTGGAGATTCTTGGCGCTGGTATGGTGCATCCAAAAGTATTTGAAGCTGTGAATATTAACAGCAGTGTTTATTCAGGGTTTGCTTTTGGGCTGGGTATTGAAAGGGTTGTAATGCTTAAATACGGTATAGATGATATTCGTTTATTGTTTGAAAACGACTTAAGGTTTATCAAACAGTTTTCTTAAAAAATATGAAAATTTCTTATAATTGGCTAAAAGATTATTTAGATATAAAAATTCCCGCGCAGCAAGTATTGGCAAAACTTACTGATGCTGGTTTAGAAGTTGTTGCTTGTGAACAGGCAGGCGATGATTTTGTTTTTGAGGTTGAAATTACTGCGAATCGTGCTGACTGGCTGAGTATGGCAGGAATTGCCAGAGAAGTTTCCGCGCTTACTAATACAGCGTTAAACAAGCGCTGGGTTGCTTTGCCTACAGAATGCAGTAACCAAAAAAGATCTTTTGCTATTGAAATTTTGGATATTGATTGTTGCACGCGTTATGTAGGAATGTTGGTGCAAAATGTGAAAATTGCGCACTCACCTGAGTGGATGCAAAAGCGTTTAAATGCTGTTGGCAAACGGAGCATAAACAATGCGGTTGATATTACTAACTTTTGTTTATATGAATTGGGACAACCAATGCATGTTTTTGATTTTGACAAAATTAAAGGCAGTAAATTGATTGTGCGCAAGGCTAAACAGGGTGAGAAAATTGTTACTCTTGACGGTGTAACAAGGGAACTTGATGCTTCTATTGTGGTGATTGCTGATATAGAAAAACCTGTGGCAATTGCCGGGATAATTGGAGGCATGGACACTCAGGTTACAGATAAGACAAAAAATATTTTGCTTGAAAGCGCTTGTTTTGACCAGATTATTACTCGCAGGG
>QNCH01000082.1 GCA_003645745.1 Candidatus Omnitrophota bacterium | reverse complement strand
AGGACGAACTCCACTATTTAACTCTACAGCCCTTTTTGCCGCGATACAAACCAATCTGAAAAGACTTCCTCCGCTTTTTAACAGCAATTTATCAATTGAAACCTTTAACATTTGCCTCTCCTTATTTCATATTTTACAACTACCTCGATTAATAATAGATAACAATTTCTTAAATGCTTCTTCTAAATTGTCATTGATAATTTGATGGTCATATTTTTTTACATAACTCATCTCTTTTTTTGCCGCGGCAAGCCTATGCTGAATTTGGATTTCGGTCTCTGTATGTCTGGATAACAGCCTTTCCCGCAAATCATTAATTGTTGGCGGTAGGATAAAAATAAACTCGGACTGACTGCGAAAATTTTTCATTACCTGCATTGCGCCTTGCACATCAATTGCTAAAACAACATCATTATTTTGTTTTAAATTTTTTTCCACAAATTCCCGCGGAGTGCCGTAATAATTATCGAATACTTTCGCATATTCCAAAAAATAGCCTTTTGACAGGCTCTCTTTAAAATCTTTTTCATCAACAAAAAAATATTCCCTATTGTTTTGTTCTCCATCCCGCAAAGAACGTGTAGTCACTGAAATCGATCTGACTAAATTAGGCAAAGCTTTAAACAATTTTTTACACAATGTTGTTTTGCCTGTGCCTGAAGGCGCGGAAATTACAAATAATTTACCCGTTTTAGCCATCCTTACCATCTATCCTCTGTGATACAGTCTCCGTTTGTATACTGGAAAGAATTATATGATCACTGTCTGTAATAATCACTGCGCGAGTACGCCGTCCATTAGTCGCGTCTATTAGTTTATTCATCCGTCGGGCTTGCTCTTTTAACCTCTTAACAGGCGCAGCATCAGGATTAACCACAGCAATAATTCTGTTAAAAACTACAACATTATTAAACCCAATATTAATTAAATGTTTATTTGATAACATTATTCTACATTCTGCACTTGTTCTCTGATCTTTTCTATTTCAGCTTTGATTAAAATTACTTCTTTCGCGATTCTACAATCAGAAGACTTAGCTCCAATAGTGTTTACCTCACGTTGAGCTTCCTGCGCAATAAAATCCAACATCTTGCCTACTTCCACGTTTGAAAGCAAAGTGTCTTTTAAATTTTCTACATGCGCAGACAATCGTGACAACTCTTCATTCACGTCACAATTTTTAGCAAACACAGAAACTTCAGTTTGCAAACGATCTTTAAACAACTCCTCCTTACCAATCAAATTGCTTAACTTCTGCTTTAACCTCTGCTCATACTGATAAATTTGTTCAGGCACATACACATTAATTTTCTGTAAAGATTTTTCAATATTTTTCACCTTAATAATTACATCTTTATAAAGGGCATTACCTTCTTTTTGCCGCATTTTCACTAAATTCTCTAACGCGCTGTCTAAAGCCTCTAATAAAAAACGGCGCAATAATATTTTATTTTCTTTATGATGCTTAGGCACAATAATTCCAGAAAAAGACAACAGATGAGTTAAAGTAATTCCATCCTTAAGGGCAAATTCTTGTTTAATAGACTGCAAGAGGCTGTAGTATCTTTTTAACTTTCTTTTATCAACAATTAAATTAAGATCATCGTCTAAAGCTCTCTCGTAATTAATCCATATATAAACTTTACCCCGCGTTATTTGTTTTCTTATTCTCTTTTTTATATCTTTCTCAAAACAATATAAATTTTCAGAGAGCTTACAACTCAAATCACAAAATTTATGGTTAAACGTTTTAAGCTCAACATTAATCGTGCCTGAATCAAAAGACACTGCCTTTTTACCAAAACCTGTCATACTCTTAACCAAAATCATTCTCCTTTTTAAATTTAAAACATAAATAGATAAAATTAAACAAAATCACCAGTTATACTCAAACGTAATAAATTTGTAATTTTATGACGTCTCCCTCACGTCGCATATTGATTCGTTCTTCATTGGCCAAACCGTTCCAAGTTAGGCACAGAGAAACACCTAAATTTTGCAAACCTATTACGTTTGAGTATAGACAGATTTATATTTTACCTGATAACCAGCTATTTGTCAAAAAAGATTTACAACAATATGTAATCGGTGACTGAAGCTGAGTTTCAGTTATGGATTCCCGCTAAAAGCATTGCGGGAATGACCAAAATTGGGAGTACAGGATAGACAATAAGATGCTGCCTCTCACTGTCATTCTCGCAATCTTTTAGCTGGCCTGTCCTGCTTGCAGGGAATCTACTTTGAAAAATTAAATTATGTTAAAATAATAAATTTATGGTGTCCCCGCTTCCGTGAGAAGCGGGGAAATAATACACCATTTTTACGTTTTCACTTTTTTTCTCCGAAGAGACATAAAGTTGAACAGGCAAAAAATAGTGATTATTTCACAGCTTCTCAGAAGCTGTGAAATAATCACTGTTTTTCGCCCGTTTCTCTTTATGTCTCGTCGGAGAAAAAACGCGAAAAAAGAATAATGGGGTATTATTTCACAGCTTCTCACCGATTACAACAATATACTCAAACACAATAGGTTTGAGTATAACATCATTAAATTTTTTTCATGCATTTATTTGTTTGAGTATATGCCTAAGGAACGCCCCTTCCCCATTTTAAAATCATCTCTTTGAGCTTCTTATGGTCTATTGGCTTTACAAGATAATCATTCATTCCGCTACTCCTGGCTTTATCTTTGTCTTCTTTCATTGCCGCAGCAGTAAGGGCAATAATCGGAATATCTTTATTTACTTCTTTTCGAATAAACTCTGTAGCTTCAAGCCCTCCCATAACCGGCATTTGTATATCCATTAAACATAGATCATAACGATTATTTTTTATCTTTTCTACTGCTTCCTGTCCGTTATTGGCATAATCGCTTACACAGCCAAACATATTCAAATACACTTTCATTAATTTTTGGTTTGTTGGTTGATCTTCTACAACAAGCACCCTCACACCTTTTAAATCTGTCTGAGGCCGATTAGTTAACGATAACTCTTCTGCTGTATGGCGTGTAACAATCTCCTTTTCCTTTCTTTTATCTCCCAGCGTTGTTTGGATTACTTTGATCAACTCTTGTCTAATAATTGGTTTCGGCAAATAACCATCAAATCCTGCCTGCTGTGATTCGCCAGCACTACCAGGCCTTACATCTGATGTAACAGCAATAAGTTTTATTCCGCTATATTTATCTTGTTCCCGTATGCGTTTTGCTAAAACCATACCATCCATCTCAGGCATCATAATATCTGAAAGGATAATTTCAGGTAAATCATGTTGTTCCTCTAACCAGGTTAATATTTTTCCCGCGCGATCAGTTAGAAAAACTACATCCATACTGCTTTCTCTACAATATGCTTCAGCAAGCTTAAGAGCATTTTGATTATCATCTACAATCGCAATTCTTTTACCTTTAAGCGCATCTATATTTAGTAATGAAATATCTTTCTTTGCAACAGGTTCAGCTGTCTCCAGTTGTAAGGTAACAATAAACTCACTTCCTTTGCCAACTTCAGAACGCACCTTAATACCACCACCCATTTTCTTTGCCAATGCCTTTGAAATAGACAGCCCTAATCCTGTGCCTCCAAATTTTCGCGTTGTGGACTCGTCTGCTTGCGTAAATAATTTAAATACCGCCTCTTGTTTATCCAGCGGAATACCTATACCTGTATCTTTTACCGAGAGCTCAAGTGTCTGCACTCCGCCAACTCCCGCGTTAACTTTAAGCGCTTTTACCGTTACTTTTATCTCTCCCTGTTCTGTGAATTTGACAGCATTGCTTAGCAAATTAAGAATAATCTGGCGTATCCTGGTAGGATCTCCCATAAAATACGCTGGTATATCAGGCGCGTATTCAAACAAAAACTCGATATCAGTCCCGCGAATCTTAGCCTTTATAATTTTTAATACGCTTTCCGCCAAATATTCCAGATCAAAACCTATTTTTTCAATCTGAACACTACCAGCTTCTATTTTGGAAATATCTAAAATGTCGTTAATCAGCGCAAGAAGCAAATCACCGCTTGACTTGAGAGTACTCACGTAATCCTTTTGTATGTTATTAAGTTCTGTGTTCTGTAAAAGATCAGCAAAACCCAATATAGCATTCATTGGCGTGCGAATTTCATGCGACATATTAGCTAAGAATTGACTTTTTGATTTGCTGGCCAGTTCCGCTTTTTCCTTTGCAAATCTAAGCTCTTCCTGCATTGCTTCAGCCTTTTTACGCGCATTGTTCGCGTCTTCCATCATGCTCAGCGCGATACGCCGATTTTTTCTTAATTCATCAAATTGTTTTTCTTGCTCCTCAATCTTTTTCTCAACAGCCTGTTTTTCCTTTGTGATGTCCCTTACTGTTGCCTGAAGATATTTTTTTTCTTTTATTTCTATCTTGGTTAAAAGAACTGTTGTCGGAAAAACCTCCCCGCTCATCCTCTTATGTTCCCATTCAAAAAAATTAGAACCATTTTTCATTGCAATCTGGATCATCTCTTTAGCCTTATCAGACGAAAACTGCCCATCAGGCTGTTTTTCAGGAGCAACGTTCCAGGGGCCCAACGCGGTAAAAGCAGCCTTTCCCCTTACCCCGAACATCCGCAAAGTAGCTTCATTTGCTGAGGTAAATTGCCAATAAGGCGGAGAAAGCGTCATAATCGCGTCTTTTGAAGACTCAAAAAGCAATCTATACTCCTCCTCCCTATCCCCAACTACTCTGTTTACACGAGATAGCCTGAACGCGATTATGATTACAGTAAACAAAAGAACTACTATTGCCAGAATCCACAACCAATACTTAAGCATAACATCCTGAAATGTAATCCTATCGTAATCTTTGTATATGCCTATTCTTAATTCATTGTAACAGTCCCGAACTTGCTGATAATTGCTTGGCACTATCCATCCATAATATCTTCCTGTAACTGCCGCTGCATCATCCTGTTTTATAGAAAGAAGCGCTGCTGAAACTTTCTTAGCCAATCCATCTGATATATGCCTTAATTTTGAAAAAGGCCATTCAGGATACAGACAACTACTGTGTATAAAAGAAAAATCCTTGTTTTTTTTCTCATTAATAATGCGAAAATCAGAAAGATTAATCTTGCCTTCTTCTGCCATACGCTCAAGCGCTTCTGTCCTAACTGATCCAGCATCAACTTCTCCCCTTAATACAGCCAAAACAACCGCATCATGAATGCCGCCAAATACCAATTCTTTAAATTCCTTACGCGGGTCAATACCTTGTTTCGTAAGTTCACGCAAAGCAATAATCCAACCGCCAAACGCATTTTCAGCAACTGCCATAAACCGCTTATTTTTTAAGTCCTTAAGCTCAACAATATCTTTTCTATCTGCTCTTGTGAAAATAACAGTGCCAAATTTTGCGTATCCTTTTCCCATATAAAAATTACTTAACGTCACAATTCTTTGCACACCAAAATTTTCTTCCAGTTCAATATAAAGGCCAGGATTAACAAAAATAAAATCCACTTGTTCATCTTTAACTGTTATGCATATTTCATCAAAGTCAAGCGGAACTATTTTAAAAACAGCATTATCAATATTATCACTCAGATACTGCGCAGTAGAAGACCATTTTTCAAGGCATTGCTTGGCACCTCTTTTTGCTAAAACACCAATTTTATAAACAACATCTTTTTCCTCCGCATTCGCAGCATACCCAACATATGCGGCAAAAAATATAACTATACCCAATATAAAAATTATCAATACCATGCGTAAATACTGTATCCGGCTCACTAATTCTCCCTTTTTTTATTCACTGCTTTCGTCTGTTTCGTATTTTTTATCTTGTCCGGATTTCAAGAGAAGATCATTTACTTCTTTTTTCATGCCTAACACCCGCCCCTCTCTGTCCATCATTACACGATTAAATTGTTCCATATCTTCAACATTCTTCCTGATTTGAGCCTCTGCCTTCCTGCGCTCAGTAACATCTTTAGCTACACATACAATCCCAATAATGTATTCACAATGTTGGCCTTTTTTCTTAAATTCCGGGCAATCGCTTATTGGGGTTCCTCTGGGGCAATCTATTCCTTTCATTACAGCGCCGCTAACAAGCATTGAGACCATCCTGCCGTACTTTGTCTTAAATAACATCTCATAATCTTTTATCGCAGCCTTTACAATAAGCTCTTTTAATCCTGCACTGCTAAAAATTTCTGATTCTGATTCTGATTCTGATTCTGATTCTGTAACTATTAAACTTACATTCTTTCCAATCAGCTCCTCTTCTTTATATCCCAATAGCAGACAAGCTGCTTTATTTACTGTCTTAATCGTAGCATCAGGGTTAATTACAATTAAGCAGTCCATCATTGTCCCAATGACATTTTCAACGTAATCTTTGGAAACTGTTGTCTTTAGCAAATCTTGCGTCATTTTGTTAAACGAATCAGCTAAAGCCCCTATCTCATCTTTTGAAAAACCTTCTGCCCTGGCGCTCAAGTCACCTTTTATAATTTTAGCTGTCACATTCTTTAACTTTATTATCGGCCGCGAGATGCTCCGAGAAATAAAAAAACTAATCACAATTGCAAAGAAAAAGGTAAAAATACTTGACAAAAAAATAGCTCTTCTTCCCTTGTCGTGTATTTGAGAAACACTATTTTTTGCTGCTGCGAATTCCTGCATATGTTCTGCTTTATGCTTTACAAGATGCGCCATTAATATTTCGTATTTTGGGTGAAACTCTTCCTTTTCTTTATCTGTTACACTCTTATGAAATTCTTTAGTGTGCCCTGCGTTTGGAACTGAATCTATATAAGCAATAATCATATCCGCGCTAAAATTCATAGTTTCTATTTCATTTAAAAATTTTTGAGCATCTATTCTTTCTAAATCACCAATATGCCTTTCCTGTGCATAATGTTTCTGTGCGGCTTTAATCAATTTTCGCTTATTCTCCGCAAACTCAAATTTAATTTCTTCAATCAATTCATTATAATGATGATAAACCATACATTCCATCAGCAAAAGATGCACTTCGGCTGCATATGTCTGCATCTCAGCCATTAAAACCGCGCCAGGGATAATATCTTCTTTTAATTCTATAAAAATTTTATTGACATTTTCAAGAGACCTCAAGCCAACATACCCAACAACACCAACTAATACAGCAACTACCATAAATCCCAAAATCAATTTTTGAATAATTTT
>QNCH01000081.1 GCA_003645745.1 Candidatus Omnitrophota bacterium | reverse complement strand
TGGCAAAGAGTATAAAGGTTCCCTTTATAAAATAATTATTCCGGTATTTAAAAAAGGAACTACTGAAATTAGAATTTATGAGGTTGATGTTGAGCCTAAATTAATGTCTTCACCTGAAAGTATCCGGAAATTTTTAGCCAATAATCCTATGTTTATGCTTGGTGGCTTGCCACATACTGTACTTAAAAATGGCAGAATAGAGAAATATTATTTTAATTCTTTTAGGCTTAAAACAAAGAATGAAAAGTTATTACCTTTGTATAGAGAGGAAGAACAATTTGTTTATATAAATGGAGAGCAGGTATTTATTGGATATGGAACATTCCCTGATATCTGGAAGCCGTCGCGCGGCTGGTTTGATCGATTATGGGAGAATAATTTATTTTTGCAGTTTATTGGGAGAAGTGAAAAACAGATAACTACTCTGGCCAATAGAGATAACTTATCAGAGTCTGCTGTTTTAGAGATGATTTCTAATCTTCCGTATCAACTTTTTTCTGAACAGGAAAAGCAGAATAAGGCAAAAGAAATTGCTGATGTAATCAATCGCGCGGTTAATAAAGAAGAGGCAATTAATGGTGTTGTAGCAGCAATAGGGATAAACTCTATAACAGAGCATGATTTTAATAATCTTGTTTTAGAGGTGCGTCAATTATTAAACCGGACCTTTGACCTACAGGTTAATGATATTAGAGAACTTTTATCTGTGAAATCGCATGGGCTTTCGCCATCTGTGCTAAGCGCTTTTGTCACGGATTTTAAAAATGGCAGGAGTGTGGGGGAAATGTGTGAACATTTAATGTTAGCAGGATTAATTACGCCCAAAGATCAGGCTCTTTTGCAAGACATAGCTCTGCCGGAGCAAAGTATTGCCTGGACATCTCAAGAATTAGTTGAGAATTTAGAACAAAAATTTAATCTTAAGCTAAACACAGAGCAAGCTGATTCCTTTATTACGGAAATTAGAAAAAAATCCGCTTTTCCTTCTTTAGTGATTACTAAATATTTTGGCAAACAGCCTTATTTAATAAATGAGAAGCAAGCTTTTAGAGATATTAAGCTTAATACTTTTGATATTATGCGTATATTCAACGGCATACCAGGTCTAAAGGATAAATATAGTATCGCTGAGATTGATCAGTTTATTAAAATTATTCAGCAAGGCAAAGGCTTGTTTGCAGCGTTTAATTTCTTGCGTATAGACCCATTTGTAACTGCTGGATTGAGGGAGCTTATTGCTGATACTTCATCTGAAATTGGCCCTTACTCTGAAGCTAAATCGCAATTGCCGGAATTTAGAGATTATACGAAACAACAAAGGGATCTTGAACCTGATTTACGTGATCAGCTGAAACAAACAGACCATAAAGAAAAGTGGGAAAACCTTAAATTTATTATTTCGCTTGCTGTTGTAGCGCTGATTTACCTGGGTGGCGTATTTAAATATTTTCCAGGATTACGGCGAGTTTTTAAAAGATCGTCTGAGAAAAGATCCAGCGGGGGGGGGGGCGATGATGCGGATCCTAATCTTAAAAAGGAACCGGAGCCATTGCTTGATGAACATTTGGGGATTAATAATTTGCTTGATGATTATCTTTTGCTAAGCGCAACAAAGGCTGATCAGCAAAGTATACGTGAAAAATTATTAGCTAAATTATCAAAAGAAGCAGATAAACAAAAACTTTCTAAGAAATTAGACGAATTATCTGAAAGTAAAAATTTTCTAAAGAATAACGAGATTAAAGGAGAAATTGTCAATTTATTAATTGAGCCAGAGATTATGAACTCAAAACAAGAAATACTGGCTATTTTATCAAAAATAAGCAATCTTATTGAACAAGGCAAAAGCGTAGAAGAAATAGTCGCGTTTATAGAGAAACATTTAAATGAAGAAAATAAGAATATCGCGCTGGGCATTAAAAATTTGCTAATTATTCTTAAAACTGATCACGAGCCTAAAACTGTTCAAAAGCCTATTTTTAAAATCAAAATCCTTAATGAAATTTTTGAAGGTTTGAAAAAACAAATCGAAACCGAAGATTTACCTCCGCTTTCATTTGACCATTTAATGACCAGGGTATTTAACGAAAGTGTACGCAGGGCATTCACTCCAATAATTGACGGATATTTTGAGAGGTTAGGGGTAAAAAAGACAGGAAAAAAAGTTAAAGGCACAGATGTAGAGGAAAGAGAATATGCGCAGCTTCTTCTTGGCGGTAGAAAGTTGTCTGCATTAGACAATAATTTTAAGACAATAAAAACTAGCGCCTATGATCTGGTTACCAATAAAATGTTAGATAAAATAACCGCGAATTTAGCGCGTGGTATTCCAGCGTGCCGCAAGCGGGACAGCTTGAATTTTACAAATAGAGAAGGGATGGATGATGATTTATGGTTTAAGAGTGAGATTGCGCGTGCTGATGATGTTGTTGAATATCAGGCGTGGTTTGGCGCGCTTGAATTAGAAAAACAAGAGCTTAATCAGGAAAAAGATGCTAAAGAGGCGTTAATTAAAGAAGATGCTAAGGATAAGCCAATTGAAAAAATAAAGCGGTCATTGAAAAACAGAAAATATAAAAAAAGAATTGAAGAAATTAAGCAAAGGTTGGAAAAAATAGATGAACGGATGAAAAAGTTAGAAAAAGAGTGGGAAGCGAGTAAAGAGAATCGTTTTAATGAGGAGCTTAACGCTTATACACTCTGGGTTGATATTCCTTTAGAAGAGCAATTTAGACGCGAATTTTTTCTTTATTTAGCTGGCGGTGTGCAGGGGTTAGAAGTGTGGATGCAGTGTATGCTTAAACGTTCTGTAGCATTAGATCAGCAGAACAGGTCTGAAGATATTATTAATCAGATAACTGATGAAAGTGATTTTTGGCAGTTTATACTTGCAGACCAAATGTTTAAATTAAAAACACTAACCAGAACAGACAGGCACCAAGCGCGGGTTGTATTTGAAGAAACAGCGTTTATACAGCTGATTGATTACTTTAATCAGCAAGATAAAGATTGTTTGCGTGAACTTAATCTAACCTTAGGATTTTTAAGGGAAAAAACAGACGGATTTATTGGAGTTGACGTTGAACAGGTAAAAGAAGATACAGGTTTTGACCTTAGAGATAAAGCTCAGGATGATAAATGTGTGATTGATCTGGAAATAAACGGCAAACCTTTAGGGTACAGATTAATCAGGGATATTTTTATGAATATGATGGCTGACCCAGGCAAAAGAAATCTTAATCCAGCAGGCAGAAATTTAATTCAAAACATTGTTGATGTTTATTTTTTGCCGTTTGCACTCAAAAATTTTTATGCTGACAAAGGAATAAAAAAAGCATATATGAGTTTTCCAATTGTTTTTGTCAGGCCTTTAAGGCTTTTGCGTATAGCAGTAGTTATCTGGTCAAATTATTGGACATGGAAACAGACAGTTTTATTAGCTGCTGCCCCACTGTTTTTTGGATTTATTGGATTACCCTTAGAAGTTGTTTTAATCCCAGGTATTTTCTTTGGGGTTATTCTTTTGCTGCATTCTGTTATGGGAGGAATCAAAACTAAACGTTTTCAAACAATAAGTTTATGGATTGACCGGCATACATCAGGGCCGCGCGGATTGTATGATTTCGCGATAGACCAGTTACTGCGGCCTGAAGTAAAAGGCACACATATTGAGCAGGGTATATCTACTGGTATGACTGAAGATGAATGGATGAAACTTTCGCCTCAAGATAAAGCTAATGTTATAAAAGGGATGCGGTTTTTTATTAAATACGGCTTTATTATGCCCAGGCTGTGGGATGTTGCTTTAGTGTGGGGTATGTTTGTAGCAACGTATCTAATTAGCGCGTCATTTACACTTCCTGTATTTCTTGTTTTTGCAGGGTTCTTCGGGGTATTTTGGGTTTACCAGATGCGTGAAAAAGGGAAAATTTTCTCTGTGCCCGCGTTTTTTAATGTATTTTTGCCTACAATTAGCTGGTTGTTCGCATTCCCTGCGTTACAAGGGGTAAGCGGGCTTGCTGGATGGGAATTTTTTATTCTGATTGCTTTGCCAGCTCAGCTTGTCTTATTTCTCTTTAATATTATGGTGCTGCGTACTGGTGTGTATATTGGAGAGCGCAATGTTAACCGAAAAACTGTAAATGAGAAACAAATGTATATGGTTAGTTATGATTCTGAAATCAATACAGCTCTGGATATGCTCAGTGGTATGGAAAAGAAAGTTAAAAAAGAGCGTTCGTTTGGCAAAGGGGATTTTTTCAATTTAGCGTTGTTTGCTATTGCGTATTTAGGCTTAGAATGTGCTTTCCTGGCAGGAATGTTAAATATAGATGCATTGATTTTGGGAGGGTTTCTGGTTACTGCAAACGTGCTTATGTGGCTAAATGTTATTTTGACGCGCGCAAAATTATTGCAGAATAGTACGCATTTTGAAAATTTTTCTCTAACTGCTTTGAAAGAAACAGAACAGGATATTAAGCCTACTATAGAGCAAGAGCGCAGGGCAAAAGAAATATTCAGGCTCTCGGTAAATGCTTTGTATTATGGAGATAAGATTAAGATAGAAACGCGTGAGAAATTGCTTAATTTTGAGCACATTGATCCTAAGAAGCTTAATCCTGAAACAAAATTGCGGATTAAACGAATGTTGAATACTTTTTACCGTTTAGATGCTAAGGAAGCTCTTAAATATGCTTTGAGTTGGATGGAAAGGCCGGTTAACTCAATAATGCATCAGTCTGGAGCTGAAATCTATAAATATCATTGGGAAGGTAAAGAAAACCATTCATCAGCGAGTGTTGGGCTAGGACTGATTGATGACGTTGAAGGAAAGAAACATTTACGGAAAGGCAGCGGCCGCCCGGCATATCCAACTGAATTGTATAATCTTGTGGTAAATATTTGTCCTGATGATTGGGAAAATTTTGTGTACAGGTTTGTTGATGAATTGCAAATTGAAGATAAGCCTAAGAGTTTAGAATTAATCGAAAAAATGTTAAAACAAAAGTTTTCCAATCACAAAACAGCACTTGAGTTCTTAAAAGAATTAGAAAAGGATTTTTCCCTGCCTAAAAATAAGTTAAAAGAGCAGATTGTGGATTGGGCAAATATGCGCCTTAATACAATGTACCGTACTTTTGAAGGGGTAAATCGGATGCGTGCTGCTTACCGGGAACTTGCCCAAAAGCAGCTTGCTAATCCTTTATTTAATGATTTGAATCAAATTTATGGCCCATTAGGTTTAAAACGCGCGGAATTGGTGAGCAAATTAGAAAAATATTTTAAAGATAGTAAGCAGCCAAAGCTAAAAGAAGCGCTCTGGCGTACACATTGGTATTTTTTAGGCTGGGTATTTAATGATCCTGAGAGAAAAAAAGAATTAATCAAAGCAATCAAATTTAGCGAAGAAGAAAAGGCCTTTCTTGGTTTAGAAGCGGAATATGAAAAAACTGCCCAGGAAAAACTTTATATGACATTAAATGGAAATGATAAAGTGGCTGTATTTTTTTCCAGGCCTGAAAATGAAGGTTTTCACCGCTGGTTAACCTTAGCCCCTCGGGCAGGAATTAATTTTGTTAATGAATTTATCTATTTTGGCAAGCCTTCTGTGGTTGCAGGGTTTCTTCGGTACCGTGCTGCTTTGTCAACGCGCCTGGACGCGATTATGGAAGTTTTTCCAGAAGAAGCATGGTGGCTGCCGCGTTTGGTTGACCGAATGTCTGCTGCTAACACAGCAGGCCATGTATTTGGTATGTATACTGCTGACGCAAAGCTAAGCAGGGTTGGCCACAGTTTTAATTATGGAGAGCAGACCTGGACTCAATTTGTCCAATTATGGATGATGGTTGTTGGCCAGGTTGGCCAATACGGCAAGTTTATGCAAAAAGATGCGTATGAAGAACGTTATGGTAATATGCCTTTTACCAGAAACGCGGAGGATTTAAGTGAGGCATTTTCGTTTTTGGCAATGGGGGCTTATATGCCTTATACTCAGTTAATGCTTATTGGCTGCGCAAAGCCTGTTACCCATGCCACAGCAATGAATCCTGAAAGAAAATACGCGGGTGATTTTTATGAAATGATTCACGATTATTTTGGCCAGAATTTTATGTTTTCCCAGAAAGTTCCGCTTAACTGGAAATTAACCCAAACTTATAATACTGGAGCATTTTATGGGCTTAAACCTCTGGTAATGATTTCAAATGTATTATTTACAGTTTTAGGGATTATTTTATTTTTAAACCCAATGCATTCTATCCCATATCCATTTTTATTTATTGGTATAATGTATTTATTTGCTCAGGCAATTAATTTAAATACTATTTATATGTTAAATAAACAAATGGGTACGCCATTTGGCTTAAGGAATTTTATTTATGGATTGATTTTTAATCCAGGGTTTCTTTGGTTTTATACTTCAATGATTCCGCAATATGATGATTCAATAAAAACAGACCTTTTAAAAGGCAGGGCTAAATTCCCGCTATCTGCACGTGTTCCGGCGAATATGAGTGAATTATATACGCAGATTTATCAACGCTGTAAGCATGGTATGCGTATTTCTGCGGCTATTTTGCCAGCATTGATTATCTTGGCTCCGTATCATCCCTCAACATTTACGGCAATCCATATAATTTATATATTAATGATTGTATCCTGGATTATTGGCCCATATCTTTTTAATGCGCGGCCTGTATTTAAAGGTAAGTGGGAAAATTTTGGCGCGGCTTCTTTGTCCACAGGGGCTTCTTTTTTATTAGGCGTAGTATCCTGGCTTTTTATAAGTGAGCCTACAGGCTTATTATTTTTCATTCTTGCCGTTTTTAGCGCTGTGCCTGCTCTATCTGGTATTGTCGGACATTTCTTTAAAAAGAAGAGTTTTTTAAAGTTCAAACAAGTAGTGGATGCCCCTTTGATTGTGGGTATGGGGCTGGTATTTCTTTTTACTCTCCAGCCTTTTGCTCTTTTGCCGCTTGTTGTCTGGATGGGCGCAGACGCCAACAAACGCGCATGGGCAGCAGATGTATTTATTGGAGGTTTTGGCCATGGGTTTGGGCTCGCGCTTAGAGATAATCTGAAGTGGGTTTGGAAGTATCGGATAAGCTGGATTCCAATGTCAATTTTACTTGGCTTTAGTTTATTATTTGGATGGACAGTGGTTAGCTTGGGAGTCTTTTTTGGCTGGTTTGGGGTAAGAGAATTGGT
>QNCH01000080.1 GCA_003645745.1 Candidatus Omnitrophota bacterium | reverse complement strand
CTTCAATTATTTTAAAATTTATTGTTTGACTATTGTTAGCATTATCTTCTAATGCTTTTGTGATTATACTAAGCAGCCAAAATCTATTTGTATTATTTAAACTATGATAAAATTTTAATACTTCATTCCAATTATGATTATGCATAAGCTCAAGCAATCGCTCTTTTTTTTGTCCATCATAAATTGTTAAAATTTTAGCAAGTTTATTACGTATGTCTTGCGTATAACGGTGGCCACTTATGAATTCCCCTAATTGTTTTCTATAGTCTCTACTGCCGTAACCTTTACGCGCGAATTGTTCTCCTGCGTCTATTAAAGAAGAATTGAGGGTATAATAATCTTTTAATAATATTTTATCCGTTATTATTGCTTGCAATAAAATATTTTCAATCACTTCTATTCCATCAGCGTCTAATTCGGTAGATTTTTGCTCCAATTCGTTACCAAGAGCAAAAATAAACATGTTTTTACTTTCTATGTCAGGCAGCCGATTATAATAATTGTTTAAGGTGTCCCATTTGTGGTTACGCAAGTTATTTTTTACAGACAAAGCAATCTGTTGTTGTTGGTCAGCATCAGCCTTAGCGCCATGATGTACAAGCTTCCATAATTGCCAGAACTCAGCCAACACTCCCCATGCAATGCCTGATAAAATAACCCCCTCAAGCAATGTAGGATTATTAGTTACTTGCTCCCCCCCTGCATAGGCAATCCTTGCAATAAGTATCCCGAATATACTTAAAGAAAACATAATTTTTAAACGGCCGAAACCTTTTATTATTGCACGCTTTATGGGGCCAGCTTTATATTCTTTTTGAATTTTAGCAATGCTCTTAATAACAGAGTTCATCTCTTGCTCAGTTAAAAATGCAGAGAATGTTTGCAACAATCTTTGTATGTTTTGCACCTTTATTATATTTTTACGAAAATATGTTTGAACCCAATAGAATGCAGCAAGCCCTGCAATAAATTTTTCTTTACCCAGAACACGATATGCATAATAGTTGGACATATAATCAGAACATATCTGCCTTAAGCCTTCTTCATCAGAATCAAATACTTGTCTGGTAAAAGTACATATTAATAAAGCATTAGGATCAGTGCAATTATCGTTTATAAGAATATCTATTATAGCCTTAAGAACAGTTGGAGATGTTTTTCCTTGCAATAATATAGCCTTTATGATTGGCTCATTATGTTTTGCTACTCTTAACACATGCCCATGTTCATGGGTAATCAAAAAAGTTAACATATCAATATAAACATCTGTAATAGGAAAATCTACATTACGCAACCGTAGGAGAGGTTCTAACGCCTCTTTTATAATACCAATATGCACAGATTTATTAATATTTAAAGCAGCAAAAGGTATCAGGAAAATATTTTTGCTCATTTTTTTGTTTTTTGTTCTAATAACGCTCCATTTAATAAAAGGAGCCTTTAATTTTTTGGCAAGTTCAAGCATATCATCACCCACTATATTCACTTCTGCATTTAGGCCTAATTTAGCATAAGAAGTTATCATAGCCTCACCAGAAGACGTATCATCAAGAACACGCACCTGCTGTGCTGTTTTTATAGCTTTATGCACACCACGAAGTTGATTTTTTACACACGCAAATCTCAAATCATAATCACTAACAAAATATTGAGCGCTAAGCCTAAATATGTTGTTTTCTGCATTATAATCCACAAGGATATTCTCAATTGTATCTTTCCCATTCTTTCTAGTTATTACGATCTCAGGCTTATATTCTATACAACTTATTCCGAGCCTTTTGAAATATTTTGAAAAATAAAAATTTCTATCCTCCAGATCAAAAATAAGTTTTTTTAGCTTTTTTTTAGACAATTTTTCTATACCAATAATCACAAAGCCCTGTTTCTTTATCCTCGACTCAAGCAAGCCTTTAAATAATCCAGCTACCCATAAAGGAATACGCGGGATATAGATACTAACAGCTTCTTCTGAAAGCACTATAGATGTGCTAATAATATCCTCATCCTCATCCTCATTAGTGCTAGGAATAGGGTATAGTGTTCCATCTGAAGTATAAGAATCAGGCGGTTCATTGACAAGTTGTGTAGTAGAATCATCAGTTACTCTTACAATCATTTTTTGCGCATCTTGCTTACTAAGCAATGACATACTAAGCGTATACTCGCCGTCTTCGCCGTCTTCATTCCACACATCAACTTCTCCAAACACTCTTAACAAACTTTCTTCGCTTATACTCACCCGCGGCGCAAGGGTTTGAGAAGTATTAAAATCAGGCGCGAATGCAGCAGCAGGACTCATATTTAATAATAAAAATGTGTGCACTAAAACAAAACTAACTATTTTACAAAATAGTTCTGCTTTGTTAAATTGAGTTGTTAATTCTTTATGTGTTTTATAATTCATTTTTTTTAAATACCTCTAATATCGTTTTATATTTATCGTAAGATTCCCGCTAAAAAATTGCGGGCATCTGTCCTGCTATGCAGGGAATGACAGAACAACTAATATCCTATCAAAACTTTAAACAGCCTTATATTGCTGAATTAATTAAATTAAAAGCATTAAAACTAACACTATCCTGCTTTTTAATTGTAGTTACGCTTACTCCAGAATTTTTTTCTTGTTTTACAGAAAAAACAAGTTTACCTATTTCCTCAAGTTTTTGCCTGAAAGCTGTTCTTTTCGCCTCCCAATAACCCACATCAGCACCATTTTGTATATTACCTGTCCACTGAATTATTTGCTTTAAATCCCCCTTTATTTCATTCCGTATATATTCAGGCATAATATTTGTAAACTCAGGAGAATCTATTGCATCGATCATTTGACGCGCATTATTTAAAATAGACTCTTCAGCTTTATGCCCATTCCCATACATACTCAGTATCCCAATCTGTATTTTAGAAAACAAATCTGCAAGGACATTAATTTTTTCTTTAACAGTTATCGCCTGACTACTTTCTTCCGGGATTAACCCAAGCCTTTTGAAATGTTTTAGATAATCAGTGGTCCATTTAGCAGTTCTTATGCTTACTGGCTGTTTTTGATCATCTAACCAATTTTTCAGATCAATAAATTCTACTTTTTTTGCTGTTTCCTGGTCACTAATCTCTGGTATATTTAAAAGCCGCGGATGAGCAGCTACTGCGTTTTCAAAATTCCCATACGTTTTACTTATAATATTAAAAACTGTTTCACCTTTGTATGGAGCATTAGTCAGTACTCTATTTAAATAGGAAAAACCAGCAATATTATCCATACTAACAACTGTTTCCCCTGGATAAAGGTGTAAGATTTTAGTTTCCCTAAGGCTGCCTTGTTGATTATAATCCAGCATTTTTTTGCCTTTTGGAAAATTTATTCCTACGGCCACAATTTTAGAAGCATTACCATGCACCCGCGTAGGAACTCCCCATTGACTATCAACAATAACTGAACCTTCCCCTAAAGATAGATCCTCAGATAAAAATAAATCAACATTACTAAACATTACATCTTCTAATTTCAAAGTTATCGGCTTATTTGTGCGTAACGTAACATTTTTTAATACAGCAATTTTTCCAGAAGGAACAATAATATTTATACGGGGATCAATCTCAAAATTTCCTTCTAACACTGGACCGCTTATCCCCTCTGCTTTCTTATTATTCATATAATCTATAAAAGCGCCGCTTAACTGATGAGTTTTACCTCTATCTGCAAACCTGCCTTGTGCGCCAATATCTGCGGCAATAACTTTCCCTTTAGCCCCTATTGGAAATATCTCCTGTCCAATTTTACGTGTAGCTTGCACAACTTCTAAAGGAACTTTATCCTTTTTTGCTAAACCCCTGAGTTCAGCTTCGTTTTCAGCCAATTGTGCTTCAATTATCTGACGAAAATAACTTCCTCCATAACCTCCTAATCTTTTGCTGCCGATTAATTGATAATATTGTTCTATTTGCTCAAAAAATGATTTTTGATCATAAACAAGCAAAAAAGCATTCGGAATTACTTGATTTGTTTTAAAATACTCAAGCAATTTAAGGGTTAACACAAGTGTAGGTTTTTCTCTAAAATCTAAAAGTTTTCCTGTGTCTGGATCTGAAAAATCCTGTCCAAGCTGATATAATTCTTTTTCTTCCATACGATCTAACGCGTAATTAATCATTGAATACGTTCTTAACTTCTGTTCAAAATCCTTCATTTGTTGTTCTGGATCAAGAATATTTTTTACTTGTTCAAAAGAATTTCTGATGTTTTTAAAAATTTCTACTTTATCTTCATCTTCAAATATTTTTTCTGCTACACCATGCAAAATCATTGACCATGTGCCGCCATTTTCTAATTCTGTTTCAGAAATGCCCGCGTAATTTAAATTACTAATATCATAATCACCGTCAGAAGCAATCCAATAAATTCTGTCTTTGCCAAAATCTTTATGTGATAATCTCATTTTACCAAGGGTTGTTAATCCCCTTTGATAATAAGGTATATTATAAGGAGTAGGCATTGCTCCATTATACGCATAAAGCGCTGACCAATTCCCTCCGCGTGTCTTTTCTCCGCCATCAGTTTCTAAATTGACGTTTTTCCCTTTAAGGAATCCTTTGCCTAAAACAGTTTCTACTGCTTGAACCATAGTAGCCATACCACAGCCATCACCATTTAACACCTTATAAGATTTCTCTACACTTAAAAAAAATGTTACATTTCCATTAAATCTTTTTACATAATTTTTTAAATATTCAACATCTGCTAAATGCGAATCAAAAGAAAAACGTTTGATATTTGTAATTTGCACCAATTCTCCTAAAAAACCTGATGCTAATGCTGCTTCATAAATTTTACCAATTCTTTTGCTCTCCTGTTTATCAGAAAAAACAAAAGGCTTTTCTTTTCTTAGACAAGATATGTCACGATCAAATATCTCTACAGAATCCATATTATAGTATTTAGACACAAAATTATTAATAGTTTCTTTAATTTGCTGATCTGATAATTGGTTCAGATCTATTCTGTTTGGCTTTTCGCCTGAAGTAATTGCAAACAAATGCGGTTGATCATCTGCCTCTCCAGGCAAATTTACCACTTTTGCCCGATTTAATGCTTTATCTAAAGCATTAAAATCTTGTTTTTTTGTCGCGATTAGCATTAAATCTATTAACTCGTTACTTAAACTAGCGAGTTCGGTTAAATTAGTAACATCAGAAATTGTCTTTTCCTGTGCCAGCCCTTTTTGAAAAAGCTCTGCCAGATTGTCATCGATTATTCGCACACGCGGCGACAAAGTGTATTTATGCTCAGTTGTTTGCGCGGAATATAAAAGATTTAAACCTGAATTAGAAAAAACAAATAAATTAATTATGCATAACGCAATTATTTTACAAAACAATCTACTCACACCCCTTTCTAATCAAAGCTACAATATATAAATAAATTCCCGCTAAAAGATTGCTGGCCTGTCCTACTGCTTTTTGCAGTGAATGACAGTACAGAGCAGCATCCTATTGTCTATCCTGCTGTTTGTCATCTCCTCATTCTTTTGTCATTCCCGCAATTTTTTAGCGGGAATCTCCTGCTGTTTTTTGCAGAGGAGCTATATACTCAAACGTAATAGGTTTGAGTATAACTAAAACCCCTCTTCATTCACCGAGTATCTTTATTTTTCTTTTTCTTTTTGCTGAGCAATCTTTTCTTCTTTTTCTAATTGCTCTTCAAAAGGCGTTTTCTTGCCTTTTAACGCATTAATATAACGTTGGTCATCTTCCGGTGTTTCCTCGAGGTCTTCTACTTTAGGCAAAACTACAATATAACCAATTTTTTTATCCTTTAAATACTCAGTAATACCCTGTGTATGAAACCCGCCGCAAACTAAAATACCAATACATTGCTTTTCACTTTTCATACTATTTAAAGTATTTGAAGCTAAAATATTATTTCTGTGCGTAGCTACTTGATAAAATTTTTCTAAAACCGGCAAAGTTTTTTCTATATCAGATAAATCTTTGGGGATCGGCAGATTTAATTTTAAACGTTTTGACTGGCGCTCAATAAATTTTGTTAATTTACGGGAATTAAAATCAGCGCGGTATTTATGCACATAAGTTAGATCACGGTTTAACAATTTAGCAGAAAACAAACTTCTTGACATACGCACAATCCTTAAAAAATGATCCAGTTTTTTTTGAGGATAAGTCGTATAAAATTTATTTTTTATTCTTTCTACTAATTTATCGATTTGTTTAAAGAGCTCAAAATTATCTAACTGATTATACTGATTAGAATATTCTATATATTTTTCTAAATCCGGCCAGGACCTGCTAAAAGTTTTATTTTTAGCATTCATCTTTGTATAAATCTGCTTCAATTTATTATTATAAACTAAAGCATCTACTGTTTTTGCTTTATAATCTAAAGTAATCTTTAAAAACCCTTCTAATTCAAATTTTGTCAAATTTTTAGTTAAATAATCAATCAATTCTTTACGCTCTTTTTCTGCTTTGTCTAAATCAAGCCCGGCTTTCATTCTTATGCTTTTAACCAAATTACTGACTTCCTGAAATTCCCGCTGAAATTTTTTTTCAGGATATAAAGTAGAAAGATAAAGCACATAATCTTCAAACAAAAAAGAACCGTTCTCATAAGCCACAATATGATTATCTAAATCTATTAAACGTTTATTATAAATTTTATTTTTTAAAATATTTAAATTATTTTCCAAAACAGCAATATCTGAGAGAATTTTTTTCCGTTTATCTAATGATTTTAAATACGCGTTTAAATCTTTATCATAAAATTTTGGGTCCTCTGCTCCGTAAAGTGCAATATCAGCCTTAGTGGTAATCGCGAAATATTCTGTGCCGTTAATTCTTGCTTCTTTTAAAAAATAATCCGCGACCTGCTCTTTTACTTTCTCATCAGGCAATTGCTGATAGAATGTTGTGTCTATTTTGCCTGAGCCGCCTTCCACGCTGATTAATTTTAACTGGTAAGTTTGCACCAAATGTTTTAAAATATCAGCAATATGTTTTTGCGCTTCATAATTACAATGAATATCCTGAATATTCAAAATTAATTGTTTAGAATTTTTTTTAGGAACATACGTTTCTTTAATTGCGCCAATTTCTTTCGGCAAACTCAAATGGCGCAAAAATTGCTTAATCTGGTCTGTGTCAGCTAATTTTAGAGTTTTTATTGTATCTAATTTTGGCTTTAAAAATGTCTCTGCCGCATAAACCT
>QNCH01000079.1 GCA_003645745.1 Candidatus Omnitrophota bacterium | reverse complement strand
TTTCAGGGGCACATTACAATGTGCCCTTGATTTTTTGTTATGGCTGCTTTAGAAGGCCATAAATTCAGGGAATTTATACTCAAACCTATTACGGTTGAGTATAACCCCCATTTGACTTACTGATTACAAAAAATTTGTTTTTTCCTCAAAGGTTTTTTATGTGAAAAAAATCACAAAAGTATTGACAATTAGTATGATTTGTGTTAATTTTTGTGAAAGAATGGAACAATAATGAAAACATCAAAACAAAGTATATTGCGATTATTTCAATATCGTGATTTTTTAATCAGATTAAAAAATATTAATACGGTAAATGTTTTTTCTGATAATTTAGCCAAAGATATTGGAACAACATCAATTCAGGTAAGAAAAGATTTTTCTTTATTTCGTTTGTCCGGAAATAAAAAAGCAGGATATAAAGTTAGTAATCTTCTTAAGCAGTTAGACGAATTATTAGGAAAGAACAAGAAACAAAAGGTTGTTATTGTTGGAGCTGGAAATATTGGAAAAGCTTTGATGCAATATGATGGCTTTTATAAAGAGGGGCTTGAAATTGCCGCGCTTTTTGATTATGACCGTAGAAAATATAATCATAAAAATAATCCTCCTGTTTTGCCTATTGAAGATTTGTTTAAATTTGTAAGTTCAAATAATGTGAAAATTGGCATAATCGCGGTTCCTTGTAAAGCGGCACAGCAGGTTTTGGATTTAATGATTTCAGCAGGAATAAAAGGGGCGATGAATTTCGCGCCAATACCGCTAAAGTCACCGAAAAATTTTTATATTAATAATATAAATTTAAGAGTAGAGTTGGAGTCAGTTGTTTATTATACTCAGATGTAATCGGTTTGCAAAATTCAGGCGTTTCCCTGTGTGATAGGTTTGAACGTTTTGACTTAAGTCAAAGCGCAGGCGCAGCTCGCTACGCCTAAGGATTTGCCGAGCAAGAACGTTTCAGAATGCGGCGTGAGGAGATGTCCTGAAATTGCAAACCGATTACGTTTGAGTATATAAAAAGAAGCTTAAAAAAATATTTAGAAAAGAATGGAGGGGAAAAGGTGCGGTATAAAATTTTATTAATTGATAATAATTGTGCTTTTGTTAAATCAACAAAAATATTTCTTGAGTCTAAAGGGTATCTTGTGAATACTGCCTGCAATGGGCAAGAGGGTTTTCAAAAAGTAAAAGAAGAATTTCCTGATTTAATCCTTCTTGATATGATGATGACTTATAAGACTGAAGGTTTAAGGATAGTAAAAGCAATAACTGCTGACGCGGCAATAAAAGATATTCCAATTATTAAAATTATTGAGGAACGTAAAAAATTTTCTAATGAAACAAAATTTAATCAGATTAATTTACAGGATAAAAATGTGATCGAAAAACCAATTAATTATAAACAATTATTAAACAATATTAGCGCTTGTTTGCAAAAAAGAAGTTCGCAGCATTATAAAGATACGGAGATGGTAGAAAATTTGATCAAAAAGTGGGAAGGCAAAGAAGGTAACTTAATTATGATCCTTCATGAGGTGCAAAATTATTATGGGTATATTCCCCGCGGCATTGCTTTTGATTTAACTCGTTGTTTGAATATTCCTTTGGCAAGGATTTATGAGGTAATTTCATTTTATAATTATTTTAAACTTGAGCCGCCTGGTAAACATATTATTTCAATCTGTATGGGAACAGCTTGTTATTTAAAAGGCGCTCCGCAATTGTTTAAAAAAATTAAAGATATTTTAACCATTGAGGATGGAGAAATAACACAAGATGGAATATTTCAACTGCAAAGTGTCAGGTGTCTGGGGTGTTGCGGATTAGCTCCGGTTATTATGATTGATGGGAAAATTTATGGAAATTTAAAAGCGGATGATTTGGTTGAAATAATCGCTGAATATACTAATAAAGAAGAAAAAACAAGTTGTAGGTAATCGGTAACTAAATTAAGGGAAGTAATTATGACAAAATTGACATTGAAAAATTTTGATCAAGAGACAAGCAAAGAAGAAAAAGAGATTAAAAATTGGGTTAAGGTGGGAATGAGTACATGCGGGATCGCGGCTGGGGCAGATGTGGTGATGGAGACAATTAAAAAGGCTGTAAAAGAAAATGGCTTAGATATTAAGGTAATAAAAACCGGGTGCGTAGGGAAATGTTACGCTGAGCCGCTTGTTGAGGTAAAAGTAGAAAATATGCCGCAGGTTATGTACGGGAAAGTAGATGCGGATATCGCAAATTTGATCATTCAACAACATATTATCGGTAAAAAACTGTTAAATGATTGTATTTATTTAGTGGCTGTAAAGGATGGGAAAAATGGGTAAATATAAGAAAATTATCATGATTAAAGATACAAATACTGGAAACAGAACATCACGTATATATGATTTATTTCTTAACAGTTTGCGTGAGCGCGGATTAGAAGATGATGTTCAAGTTGTTAGAGTTGCTGACATTAATTTTTATAATAAAGGTGTTGTGGCCAGAATTTTGCCGGATAATATTACTTATGTAAAAATCGAAGAAAGTGATATTGATCGTATTGTTCGTATCTCCATTGTAAAAGACGATACAGTTAAAGATCTTTTAGTTGATCCTAAAGATAAACAGATGCGTATTGTCCTTAGAAATTGCGGTATTATTGATCCTGAAAGCATTGATGATTATCTTAAATTTGATGGTTACAAGGGATTAAAAAAAGTATTAGAGGAAAATAATCGGGATAAAGTTATCGAAGAATTAAAGATAAGTGGTTTATGTGGACGAGGTGGAGGCGGGTTTCCTACCTGGATGAAATGGAATTTTGCTAAATCTCAACAGACAGATACAAAATTTATTATTTGTAATGGAGATGAAGGAGACCCCGGAGCGTATATGGACCGAAGTGTTTTAGAAGGCGATCCGCATTCTGTGATTGAAGGGATGATTATCGCAGCGTTTGCTATAGGAGCAAAAAAAGGATATCTTTATATCAGAGCAGAATATCCTCTTGCTATTTCACGCGTAGAGATGGCAATTGAACAAGCCCATCAAAAGGGATTGTTAGGCAAAAATATTCTTGGAACAGATTTTTCTTTTGATTTGGGAATTCGTTTAGGTGCCGGCGCTTTTGTTTGTGGTGAAGAAACAGCCTTAATTGCTTCAATAGAAGGTAAACGCGGATGCCCGAGCCCTCGCCCTCCCTATCCTACGATTAATGGATTATGGGGAAAGCCAACTGTTATTAATAATGTTGAAACACTCGCGAATATAGCACAGATTTTATTAAATGGCGGAAAAAGGTTTTCTAATATTGGGACAGAAAAATGCGCGGGTACAAAGGTTTTTGCCCTAACAGGGAAGGTTAAAAATTCCAGCCTGATTGAAATTCCTATGGGAATTACTTTAAAGGAAATTATTTATGATATTGGCGGGGGTGTTTTAAATAATAAAAAAATTAAAGCTGTTCAGACAGGCGGCCCGTCAGGGGGTGTTATCCCAGAAGAATTTTTTGATACTTGTATTGATTATGAAGGTTTGCAAAAATTAGGATCGATTATGGGCTCTGGCGGAATGATTGTTATGGATGAGGATGATTGTATGGTAGACATTGCAAAATTTTATTTAAAGTTTTGTGTTGATGAATCTTGCGGTAAATGTGCTCCGTGTCGAATCGGCGGCAAACAAATGTTAGATTTATTAACAGATATTTCTGAGGGCAGGGCTTCTTGTGATCATGTTGATCAATTAAAACGCATTTCCAAGGCAATGCAAAAAGCATCTCTTTGCGGTTTGGGGCAAACTGCTTCAAATCCTGTTTTAACAACATTGAAATATTTTGAAGAAGAATATAAAGAGCATATTGTTGACAGAAGATGTAAATCAGGAAAATGTGAGTTATTATTTATTTATGAGATTATTGAAGACAAATGTAAACACTGCGGCCTTTGTCAAAAAAAATGTCCGGTTGATGCCATTGATGGTGATCGAGATAACGGTTTTATGATTAATCAGGAAAAATGCGTTAAATGCGGACAGTGTTTTGATGTATGTAAATTTGAAGCTATAAGCAGATAGAGAATCAGGGGAGGGGCAATAGAATGTTAAAAGCATTTATAAATAATATTGAAGTTGAATTTGAAAAAGGTTTGACAATTCTTGAAGTCGCGGAACAGGTTCAAGTTAAAATACCGACCTTGTGTAAACATAAAGATCTTGCTCCTTCCGGAGCTTGCGGGCTTTGCATTGTTAAAGTTGAAGGATCTAATAAAATGTTAAGGTCTTGCTGTACAGAAATGACTGAAGGGATGAAAGTTAATACTCACGATCCGGAATTAGTTGAGGTTAGAAGGACAGTGCTTGAGCTGATTTTGTCAAACCATCCTAATGATTGTTTAACTTGCGGCAGGAATAATGATTGTGAATTGCAGTCTCTGGTTGCTGATTTTGCGATAAGAGAAGAATCATTTAATAAAATTGTTCGTGAAGTACCAAAAGATTTAAGCACAGGAACAATTGACGTTGACCCAGCAAAATGTATAGGCTGTGGAAGGTGCATTGAGGTTTGTCAGCAGATACAAAATGTTTGGGCATTATCATTTTTAGACAGAGGCATTAATATCCGGATGGCTCCGGCTGGAGATATTCAACTTGCGGATTCTCCTTGTGTGCGCTGCGGCCAGTGTTCAGCGCATTGCCCAACAGGAGCAATTTTTGAACATGATCAGACACGCCAGGTGTGGGAAGAACTTCAGGATCCTGATAAGTTTTGTCTTGTCCAGATAGCGCCGTCTGTCAGGGTTGCGATTGGTGAAGGTTTTGGGTTTCCTGTTGGAACGAATTTAACGAAAAAAATATATGCTGCATTAAGGCGTTTAGGTTTTCAAGTGGTTTTTGATACAAATTTTTCAGCAGATGTTACGATTATGGAAGAGGCCACTGAGTTTGTTCAAAGATTTGTTCATAAAAAGGGCGCGTTACCATTAATTACAACTTGTTGCCCATCATGGGTTGATTTTATGGAAAAGTTTCATGCGGATATGATTGAACATTTTTCTTCCACAAAGTCTCCTCAGGAAATAATGGGTACTTTATGTAAAACATATTATGCTGAAAAGAATAAGATTGATCCTGGTAAAATGAAAGTTATTTCTATTATGCCATGTACAGCGAAGAAATATGAAATTTCCCGCGCTGAAGAAATGTTCGCCTCAGGATATCAAGGGACTGATTATGTCTTAACAACTCGTGAGTTAATACGGATGATTAAACAGGCAGGTATTGATTTTTCTTCACTTGAAGATGAAGAGCCTGATCATTTAATGGGCGATTACTCAGGCGCTGGAACTATTTTTGGAACAACAGGCGGTGTAATGGAAGCAGCATTAAGAACAGCATATTATTTTGTGACTGGCGAAAATCTTAAAAAAGTAGAATTTAAAAATGTTCGCGGCCTTGAAGGAATAAAAGAAACATCAGTAATGATTAATAATATTGAGATCAAGATTGCAGTAGCTCATGGATTAGGTAATGTTGGAGAAGTTTTGAATAAAATTAAACAAGCAAAGAAAAATGGTGATCCATTGCCATATCATTTTGTTGAGGTTATGGCTTGTCCAGGCGGGTGCATAGGCGGTGGAGGGCAGCCTTATGGTGTAACCAATGAAGTCAGGCGTCTTAGAACCGAGGCACTTTATGATGATGACCAAAAATGCGAGGTTCGCTGTTCTCATGATAATCCATTTGTAAAAAAATTGTACAAAGAATACTTAGACGCGCCGCTTAGTGAAAAGGCTCATCATTTGTTACATACTAAATATGTCCCACGGCCTGAGTATAAAAAATAAATGGTGATTAATGCATTCAGTCATTAATTACGTTTGAGTATATACTCAAACGTAATAGGTTTGCAATTTTATGACGTTCCCCTGCACCGCATCTTGAAACGTTCTTCTATCTCCAAACCTCAACGCAGCAAGCTGCGCCTGCGGTTTGGCTCAATCAGAATGTTCCAATCTACAGTACAGAGATTTGAGTATAACTAACGAAAAAAAGTGTGATTATGTTTAATATTTTAAAATTTAAAATGCGGCTTAAAGCTATTGCTTTTATGGTTGTATCTATTTTTTTATCTTTTCAGCTATTCTGGGCTGCTGATGGATATTGTTTTGGCCTAATACAGGATAAGGGCTTACTTTCCCCATCAGTGCAGATAAATGATCATTTGTTTCCAGAAGCTTTTAAGAGTACTCTTTGCATAAGTCAGGCTTATTGGCGTTTTAAGCAGGTAAGGTATGCTTCTAATCAGAAGGTTGCTATTGAATCAAAAATAAATAGGGAATTTGGCGCGGATATTAGGATTATTGAGCATATGGAGGATGGGGCAGTAATTTTTAGGCAGGATGGTGGATATTTTTGTTGTTATGAATCAGTAGAATCGCCTGAAGGAGTGAAGAATTTGGTCAAAACGCAAAGTGTTTCTATTGGAGAGCTTACTATATTTCCACTTGAAATAGATACAGATACTGAGGAAAAGTTTAGAGATATTTTTCATGATTTAAAAAATCCGATATTGGTAATAATGGCCAAATTTGTTAGTATACAAAAAAAATATACTGAGTATTTGAAACTTCTTGAAGCACAGGGGATAACGGAAATAACTGATTACGCGAAAGTTGTCAGCCCTATTTATCAGGTGCTTGATTTGAATGCAAAATTAAGGTTATTAAAAAATATGTCGGCAGAAGAGATAAAAACAAGTCTTAAACAGGAAGGTGTTCCTGCTTTATTAATTAATAGTTTAATTCAGGGAGAGAACAATGTTTATTATGTCTCAAGCAGGGCAATAAAGGAAATATTGAATAAGAAGTTTTATCCTTTTTATCAAGCATTAAAAAACATAGAAAATTTGGTTGTAAAAGTAGAAAATGAAAAAAGATTCAGTCTGTTTATGGATAGTTTTGAAGATTATGTTCTTGAGGAGTTAGTTCAGGAAAATAAAAATCTGGAAAAGATTTTATGGACAGATTTTAAAAATATGTTAGATGCTGTGGAACAACATGGACGATTTACGGAATTTTTTGATGTTTTGCAGCAATATAAGACTGGGATAATGTCGGAATTATTATTTTATGTTAAGAATGCGCAAACAGCAGATACAGGAAGATACATCGAAATGCAAGATATTGAGGATGCAAACAAAGATTTAAAATCGCGCCAAAAGTTTAAGGATTTTCCTCCTCAATTGAAAGATGTTCTAAAGAGAATGTTTATCACCCCTGGATATAAAGCTTTACCCATAATGCGGCAGTTACTGTTTTGGATGGGGTATTCGCTGCGGCCGGTTG
>QNCH01000078.1 GCA_003645745.1 Candidatus Omnitrophota bacterium | reverse complement strand
TAAGATCGCAGTGATGGCACGACGGGCGTGGCAATTTTTTATTTAGAATATTATTTTTTTGTGTTATAATTATGCTCAAACGTAATAGGTTTGTAAAATTCAGGTGTTTCTCTATGCCCTATATTGGAATATTTTGAACCGCAGGCGCATCTTTCTGCGCCTAAGGATTTACGAATGAAGAACATTTCAGGATGCAGTGTGAGGGGAACGTTCTGAAATTGCAAACTAATTGCGTTTGAGTATACGTTTGAGTATATAGAAAAAAGAGGAAGAGTGGTATGTCAGGAGATACTTATGTCTAACTTATTGTACAAATTATTATTATTTATTTTATCTTGTTCCCTTGCTTTAACAATATATTTTAAAGTGGAGATAATTAATAAAGGCGGCCCGGTAATAATAGCAATAATATTGTGTTCTATTTTTGCTGTAGCGATTATTATTGAAAGATTAATAAATTTATATTATGCAAAGCGTCAGATGAGTGGTTTTATGGATGAGATAGTTTCAGCTTTAAAGCGGAATAGGATTAGTGACGCGTTAGATATTTGTGAGCGCAATCAATCTTCTATCGCAAATATTTTGAGAGCAGGGATTAGCTTCTATGAGCGTTCGCGTCATGAAATAAAAGAAGCTGTTGAAGATGCGGCTATACATGAAGTCCCTACATTAGAAAAAAATTTAAGCGCGTTAGCTACTATCGCGCATGTAACCCCTCTCATTGGTTTATTAGGTACAGTTACAGGAATGGTGTCTACATTTCAGGTAATTCAGCAAAATGCTCAGCTAATGCATCCGGTTGATCCTTCAATTCTTGCCAAAGGAATTTGGGAAGCGTTAATTACAACTGTTGCTGGCCTTATTGTCGCGATTCCCAGTTTTGTAGCATATAATTACTTAGTGGCTAAGGTAAGGGCTTTGATTGTTGAGATGGAAATTGTATCTACAGATTTGGTAAATATTCTTAGTCAGGGGAAAATTTAGTTTTAGGGACTGTATATACTCAAACCAATTGCGTTTGAGTATATATTCTGTAAAAGAGCCATAAAAATAGGTGAAATATGCGCTTTAAAAGACATTTAGAGCTTGAAAGAGGCCAGAAAGAGATTAATATTACTCCTCTTGTAGATATGGTTTTTCTTTTGCTTATTTTTTTTATGCTTACATCTACTTTTGTTGTATTTCCGTCAATAAAGGTAAATTTACCTAAAGCGGTAACTTCACAGGCAGTAAAGGAGAAAAATACAGTTATTGTTGTAAATAATAAAAATTTGATTTATGTAGATGAAAAACCAATAACGATTGCTGAACTTGACGAATTTTTGTCTAATATTGTTAAACAAAAGCAGCAAAAACCGCTTTTGATTAAAGCTGATAAGGATGCACGCCTGGGAATAGTTGTCGAAGTATGGGATATATGCAGGAAACTTGGAATTTCTCAGATTAATATTGCTACTTTAACAGCAAGTAAGTAAATATACTCAAACGCAATTGGTTTGTAAAATTTAGGCGTTTTTCTGTGTGTTGGATTGGAACGCCTTGAAATCTTAGTGCGTCTAAGGGGTGGCCAATGATGAACGAATCAATATGCGGCGTGAGAGGAGCGTCATAACGTTGCAAATCTATTACGTTTGAGTATAATAATGTCTGAGAAAAATATTTTTACAGGCGCGATTTTGTGTTCTATTTTTTGGCATATTTTTTGTATGCAGGCTGTAGATATTGTCTGTCCGGAATTGCTTAAGCCATCGGCGTTTCCTTATATTAATTTTTTGGGCAGTATTGCCGAAGATCCAGAACCGTATAGCAGGTGCTTAGACTTCGGGGAAAATGAAAAAATCTCTGGTGTTGCGTTAAAAAAAAAATTAAAAAAGCAAGGCCTGCATATTAAAAAAGAAAATGTGACTATAGCTGATTTTCCTTTAGCTGAATTTTCACAAAAGCCTGTTTTAAAAGTTGAATTTGGTTTTAATTTTGAAGAGTCTTTTGCAGATGTTCAGATTGACAGAGAAATAGAAAGAAAGATTATTTATAAGCCTGAACTACCTGTTTATCCTGCATGGGCTAAAGCTATGTGTAGTAATTTTAAAATTAGGCTTAAATTTTTAATTTTATCTGATGGTACAGTAACTGATATTGAAAAACTTAGTTCTTCCGGTTATCCTGAACTTGACGCAGTTGGCATTCGCTATATTCGCGGGTGGAAGTTTATGCCTTTGCCTGAAGACGCACAGAATAATGGGCAAAAATGCGCGATTGATTTATTTTTTGGTATATAAATGATAAAATTAAAATTTGTTAATGCTGTGGCCTGGTATATACTACTTTTTATAATGTTTTTTTTCGCGTTATATATTTTTCCATTATTTAAAAAAAAGAAAGATTCAAGTTACAAACAGGAATTTAAGTTGTGTCAATGCCCCATTTGCACATTTATATATTCAAGTGTATTTAAACAGCAATTAACGGTTTGTCCGCGTTGTGGAAGTTATAATCAAAAGGAGGATAGTCTATGATTATGGAGATAGGAATTGTTGCAGGCGATATCTGGCATTATCTGGATGAACACGGCGACATTTTAGTTTCTGAAATTGTCAAGGTTATAGAACAGCCTGAATCATTAATATTAATGAGCCTTGGCTGGCTGGCAAGAGAAGGGCATGTTATTTTGTCAGGAGAGGGCGATTATAAAATCTGTTTACGGCAAAAAAACGAAGAAAATTATCCTCAAACGTAATAGGTTTGTAAAATTTAGGTGTTTCCCTGAACGTTCTGGCCTAAGCCAAAACGCAGGAGCAGCAAGGTTTGGTCAATGATGAACGAATTAATATGCAGTGTGAGTGGGACGTCATAAAATTGCAAACCTATTACGTTTGAGGATAATAAAATAGTACTTACTTGATTTTAATCAGGAATAGTTATATAATCCGTTAATAGTTGTTATACATTTGAGTATATACAGGTTGCGGCTATGGTGAATATATGTTGGTAATTTCAAGAGAAAGATGGATTATGAAAAAAATATGGTTAGTAATTATGGGGGTAATATTAGGGGTATTTTGTCGGAATATAAATGGTGTGTATAGTGCGCCAATTGATTTACCGCGCGGGTTACAGGATGTAAAAAAGATACCTGATTCACAGAGGTTGATGTTTGGGTTGGAATTAGATGCTATTTCTGAGCGTAAAATGGAGCATTTTAATGCTGAATTAAAAGGTAACATTATTACTGCAAAAGCGTTTTATTCCACTGGGTATGGAATTGATTTTTACGGATTAATTGGGCGTACACAGGGATTTGAGTATAAGATTGATGATTTAGATCTTGTGTGCAAATGGGATGATGATTATATGCTTGGATTAGGTATGAATATGGTGATTTTTATCCCTGTATTGCAGGAGAATATGATTTGGCCTTTTATTGATTTGAAATATCGGGCAATAAAAGATGTTGATTATGATTCAATTAATGTGGGAGGAGCAGCAGCACAGGCAAATGTAGTAAACAATATTTCTACTGACTGGTGGGAACGCCAACTTTCTCTGGGTATAGCAAAAAAATATGAAATGTTAATTGCTTATACCGGGATTAAGTATTCAGATGTGCATATTGCATGTGATGTGGACGTAGGCGGAGTAAATTATAAAGGTTATAATGACGCGGATTATAATTACGGAATATTTATTGGATGTATGGTGCCAATGGAAAAAGTTAAAATAGGTTTAGAAGTTAGGTTAGTTGATGAACAGGCAGTTACTTGTAAAGTGCATTACCAGTTTTAACAAATAAAGGGGGAATTAATGAGGAGTAAATGTGTTGTTTTTCAGGCCATTGTGATATTATCCCTGGTTTGCGGGGTTGTTTATTCTGCTCCAGTGGATGTACCTTTAGAAATTAAGCAGATGTTAGTAGAAGCAGAAGATAGCGAAGGACAAATTAATTTTACTATAGGCGCTGAATCAGATTTAGTGCTGGAGCATTCTTTTAATGTTTTTCATGCAGAATTAGATTCAGCTAAATTTTCAGGGGTAAAATTTGTTGGTTCTTTTGATTCTAATCTTTACGGTGAAGGAGATCTCTATTCTTTTTTCGGACAGGCTGCTGATGTTGGTTATACGGCTAAGATTGCAGATGACGAATTAAAATATCTTTTTAAAGATTCTTTAATTTGGACAGTAGGCTGTAATTTTGCTTTAGATGCCCCTAATGAAAATGGGATAAAACCTTTTGTAGATATAAAATATAGAAGTATAGAAGATATGCAGTATAGGACTGTAGATGTTGGTAGTACACAGTATAAAGAAGCAGAGATTGAGAAGATCGGCAGGCCGAAATATAGAGAATGGCAGGCTGCATTAGGATTAGGGAAAAAATTTAAATTCGTATTGCTTTACGCGGGGATAAAATATTCTGATGTTTCTGCAACAGCTAAAGTTAAGATTAACGGAAACGAATATTTTTTGAATTCTGCAAGGAGTGATAATGTTGTTGGCGGATTCGCGGGATGTTCAATTATTCCTTGTAAGGAATTTGCCTTAGATGTGGAAACGCGTTTTAATGATGAAAGGGCTTTTACTTTTCGCGGTACTTATAAATTTTAATAAAATTTATATATTTGTGTTTAGTTAAATCAAATATGGATTTGAGATTTAGGGTTTAATTTAATATAGAAGGAATTTTCTTTTATTTTAAAGGCTTACAAAAAGAAGTTGCGTTAGGTTGTAACCTTGTGAGCGTGGTGGAACCTCTGGTGAATATTGCAAAATAAGGGGGAAATTTACAATTTGAATTTAAAATGCTTTAATTTTCAATTAGAATTAAGAAATTTAATCATTCATTTCAAATTGTAAATTGTAAATTGTAAATTGTAAATTGTAAATTGTAAATTGTAAATTAATGTTGATGTGTGGTCTTTTTTAACTTATTTAGTTGCAAATGGTTATAAAGAAAAATTTTGTCATTCCCGCAATCTTTTAGCGGAAATCTAATTTATGGCGAGTTTTTAAAGCAAGGGAGCTGAAATATGGCAAAAATTCTTAAGCCTTTATTTTTTGTGTTACTATTGTTTTTTTATATAGTAATTAATTATAATGTTTTTGCTCAGGGTGTTTTAGACTCTGGCATTGATGCTGGACAGCCTGTTAATGAGACTTTAGAACCTGTGGACAATTATGAAGCTGTTCAAAAGATAGATAAACCTACATTTAACATAGAGTTTGAAGCTGAACCTGAGATAAAAGATATTTTTGACTTAAAAATTCCCAGCTTATGGGGTACAGTTAAAGACGTGTATAAAGGAGATCCTGATAAAGTTATCGTGCATATTCAGGACGCGCATTGTAATTATGAGGCTCAGACTAATATTTTACATATTTTAGATACACTTGTTCAGGAGTATGGGGTGAGTGTGTGTGGTATTGAAGGCTCTTCAGGCAGATTACAAACGGAACTTTTTTCTACTTTTCCTGATGCTGGTATTAGAGAAGATGCAGCTGATTATTTTATTCGTCAGGGTAAAATGAGCGGGCCTGAAGCATTGGTGATTGGTAAAGGGTTTGAGTATCCTTTAGAGCTCTATGGTATTGAAGAGCAGGAGCTTTATAAAAATAATTTTGACGCGTTTAAAACATCTCTTCCTTTTAAAAAAGACGTGCAGGTTTATTTCAGGTATTTGAATAGGTGTATTGGTAAGTTAAAGCCTTATTTGTATAATGAAAATCTTAGCAGGATTGACAAAGATAGGACAGCGTTTAATTTAAAACTAACAAGTTTAAATAAATACTGTATTTTTCTTGAACAGGAAATGGAAGAAAATGATTTAAGTTCAGATCTGTATCTAAATTTTTTTAAGCTTTTAAAATCAATTAAACTTGAAAAACAAATTGATTTTACAAAGGCAGAGCAGGAAAGGGCAAAACTTTTGTCTGAATTGACTAATGTTATTTCAGAGGAAAATGTCAGGGAGCTTGTGGATCAGGGTGCAGCGTATCGGGATGGATATTTAAGCGCTTCAAAATATTTAACTTTTATTAAAAAATTAGCAGAACAGAATGATATTGAATTTACTCCATATAGTAATTTAGATTCATATATTGAATATGCGAGCGGGTATGATTCTGTAAATACTACAGATCTTTTTAATGAAATAGATGAAATTGATGCTCAGATAAGGGAGCAGTTTTATACTGATGACGCGCAAAGGAAATTAGATTTTTGGGCAAGGGGTTTGAGGGTTATGGGGAGGCTTGTAGAGATAAAAATGGTGAATAAAGACCTTAGCTTTTATCAGGAACATAAAGATGAATTAAAAACAGACAGGTACAGAGAATTTGTCAGCCAGCAAGCGGATCAATTTGGGATAGATATTGATTTGCCGGCAGATGTTGATTATTTAGATGTTTATGTGCCTGCATGGGTTGATTTTTACAAAGTTGCTTGTTTAAGGGATGGTGCGATGCTGAGTAATACTTTACAAATTATGCAAGATAATGGGCAAAAAATTATTGCTATGGTTACTGGAGGTTTCCATACCCGGGAATTAAAAAGGATAATGCGTGCTCAAGGTATTTCCTATCTTGTAGTTACTCCAAGAATTACTAAAAATGTGCAAGGCCCATATTTTGACCGGTTAGAAGGCAAAAAAACAGTATTAGATGAGATTGTTGATAAAATAAATGAAGAAAAACAGAAAACAGAAAAATTAACAGAGCTTGAAACAGAGATTCAATAAAATAAATTTATATTCAGAGTATTAAATTATGTTTCACAGAGACATTTTTTTTATGACAGAGGCTTTAAAAGAAGCGCAAAAAGCAGCAGATAAAAATGATGTTCCTGTGGGAGCTGTGATTGTATATAAACAGAAAATTATTGCCAGGGCGCATAATCAGGTGGAGTTGTTAAATGATTCTAGCGCGCATGCTGAGATGCTTGCGATTAACCAGGCAGCTAATTTTTTGCAGAGCAAGTGGCTCTTTGATTGTGTGCTTTATGTTACGATTGAGCCATGTTCAATGTGTGCCGGAGCATTAGTTTTAGCACGGATTAAAGAAATTATTTATGGAGCAGCTGATCCTAAAACAGGAGCTTGCGGCTCTGTTTTAAATGTAGCAAATAATCAGAAGCTTAATCATCTAATTAAGATTAAAACAGGCATTCTGGCAAAAGATTGCGGGCTTCTGGTCACTAAATTTTTTCAAGATAAACGAAAAAAATAGTAAAATTCATTTAAAATAAACGGAGAGGTGCCTGAGTGGCCGAAAGGAGCCGCCTGCTAAGCGGTTGATCTGGGAAACCGGATCCCTGGGTTCGAATCCCAGCCTCTCCGCCATT
>QNCH01000077.1 GCA_003645745.1 Candidatus Omnitrophota bacterium | reverse complement strand
TTAACCGCACATTCAGGATCCTTTAAACCATGCCCGGTTAACACACAAACAATAACTATTTCTTTGTCTTTGCTAAAATAAGCTTCTTGCGACAATTGCAAAATCCCGGCAACTGAAGCAGCAGAAGCAGGCTCAACAAAAACGCCTTCTGTTTTAGCAATTATCTCGTACGCACGCAAAATCTGCTCATCTGTAACCGCAGCAATCAACCCGCCTGATTCATCTCTAGCTTTTTCAGCTTTTTTCCAACTCGCTGGATTGCCGATTTTAATTGCTGTAGCAATAGTCTGCGGATCCTTAATCACCTTGCCCTTTACTATAGGCGCAGAACCTGCAGCCTGAAATCCTAACATTTTTGGCAGCTCTAAAGTCCTGCCTTTCTGCTTATATTCATTAAATCCTTTCCAATAAGCAGTAATATTGCCGGCATTACCTACAGGAATCGCGAGAAAATCAGGCGCAAAACCTAAACAATCACAAATTTCAAAAGCCGCGGTTTTCTGTCCCTCAATACGAAAAGGATTAATTGAATTAACTAATGTTATAGGATACTTACTGGTTATTTCTCTGACTATTTCAAGAGCTGTGTCAAAATTACCATCTACTGCTAAAACACAAGCTCCATGAATCAGAGCTTGAGATAGTTTACCTAAAGCAATCGCGCCTTTAGGGATTAAAACAATACACTTTAACCCGCACCTGGCGCTAAAAGCAGCAGCAGACGCGGAAGTATTTCCTGTAGAAGCGCACATAACCGCGCAACTCCCCTGTTCCTTTGCCTTAGAAATAGCCATTGTCATGCCGCGGTCTTTAAAAGAACCAGTTGGATTTAAGCCTTCATATTTTAAAAATACTTTTACATTCTTACCAACTAAAGCACTTAATTTAGGCGCATAAATTAAAGGGGTATTGCCCTCATTTAAACTTATAATTGGAGTATCGCCTGTTACCGGCAAAAACTCACGATAAAAATTAAGCACTCCGAGCCATTTGTTTGGATTCATCGGTTATTCTCCATCTTCTATACGAATAACTACTGGTGCAGCTTTAATCACGTTTAAAGAATTCATTTGTATCAATGCCTCCTGCACATCAGCTTCTTTTGCTTTATGCGTCATCATTACAATCGGCACACCACTCTGCCGCCTCCCCTTTTGCATAACACTATGTATACTGATCCGCAAACGGCCTAAAATATTTGCTATTTTAGCTAATACTCCTGGTTCATCAACAGCTAAAAAACGAATATAATAACGTGTAGAAATATCAGTAATCGTACTGACTTTTTTTATCCGCGCCTTTAAATCAACATCTTGCTGATCTAAAGCCTGAGGCAGACTTAACCTTTTTACAATATCACAAAAATCGCTCACTACCGCGCTTGCTGTTGGCAATTCTCCTGCTCCCCTGCCGTAAAAGAGCATTTCCCCTGCTAAATCAGTGTTAATAAAAACAGCATTAAAAACACCCTCAACATTAGATAACAAATGTTTTTTTGGCAAAAAAGCAGGATGCACCCGAACATCGAGATATTCTTCATTTTGCTTAGCAATTGCTAAAAGCTTTATTTTAAATTCCAATTCTTCCGCGTAACGAATATCGTCTAAAGCAATATTACTAATCCCTTGCACAAAAATATCTTTAAATTCAATTTTCTGCCTAAAACACATTCTTGATAAAATCGCAATCTTATGCGCTGAATCAAGCCCATTAATATCCAAATCAGGGTCTTTTTCCGCGTACCCTTTATCTTGCGCTTGCTTAAGGCTTGTCTTAAAATCACAGCCCTGTTGCGACATCATCGAAAGGATGTAATTAGATGTTCCATTAATAATACTATAAATACTTTTTACTTTATTGCTGATTAAACCTTCTCTTAATGCTTTAATTACCGGTATGCCGCCGCCAACACTTGCTTCAAAATATACATCCACGCCATTCGCGTAAGCTGCGGCAAAAATTTCATCCCCGCATTCTGCTAACAAAGCCTTATTCGCGGTAATCACATATTTTTTATTTTCTAAAGCTTTAAGTATAAAATCCTTTGCAGGCTGAATGCCTCCAATAAGCTCAATTACAACCTGAATCTGGGGGTCACAAAGCACTTTAGAAACATCTGTAGTTAAAATATCCTTTTCAAGCGAAACACCTCTTGAAGTTGTAATATCCTGATCACAAACAAATTTGAGCGCTAAATTTACCCCTAATTTTTCAGATAAAAGCGCTTGTTTGTTGCAAAGAATTTTAACTACACCTTTGCCTATTGTGCCAAAACCGATTAGTCCGATATTAACAGTCTGCATATTTAAAATTATCTGGTCGGGGCGGACAGACTTGAACTGTCGACCTCTTGAACCCCATTCAAGCGCGCTAGCCAAACTGCGCCACGCCCCGAAATTTTTAACACAAAATTACACAGAATATTGTGTATGTAAAAAAATATTCATAAAAGCTTAATATACTTATTCAGCAAATATCTACTGCATGCCTTCTATATATAGTATATAGGCTATTTTGCGATAAAAAGCAAGATTTTTTTGTAATCGGTAGTAATCGGTGAATCAAGAGGGGACAGTTATCAGACTGTGTCGCAATGTAGTTTTTTGATTCTTTGTTACAGCATATAGTACCCAATAAAAAAGGGCTGCAATATACTCAAACGTAATTGGTTTGTAAAATTTAGGCGTTTCCCTGTGCTGTAGATTGGAACGTTCTGATTGAGACAAACCGCAGGCGCAGCTCGCTGCGTTGAGGTTTGGCGATTGAAGAACGTTTCAAAATGCGGTGCAGGGAGATGTCATAAAATTGCAAACCAATTACGTTTGAGTATATATTGTATATGGTTGCTGAATAAAATAATTGCGACACAGTCTGTATAGATTCCCCGCAAAAACACGACCCGCAATCTTTTAGCGGGAATCCAAAGTCACAGGCTTACAATCTAACTCAACATCCTTTTTGTAACCCTTTGAAAATAAATAACTTAAAAAGAAAATTCCTACTATATCAAGATATAAATTAATTTTTTATCCTATTAAGAACAAATTTTTTAACCCGCTTTGCAATTTTAATGCTTTCTTTAGCTTCTGTAACAGTTGGAATATAGAAATCATCTGGATAACGAACTTCAACAGCATAAAATGAAAGATTCCCAACATTTATTCCTCTAAATTCTTTGTCGCGTTTAGAACATAATTCAAGAAGGTATTCAAGATTATGTGTTTTACCAAAATCAACATTCTGAAAAATAAGAAAAGCTTTAAGATATTTTTCAACCACTTGCTGACAATGAAAACAAATTGCTTCTGTAACACGCTCATCTTTATCTGCATTCATTTCGTGTTTAGCTACTTTTAAATCATTGTCTGCTTTTATGATCCACTTCTGTAAATATTCGTCATTCACAGAACAACCCCCTCACGCAGAGCATTGCGTACCACACTACCTGGTTTGTCTTTTAAATAATCAACATCTTTTTCATCTTTCACTAAAACATCGGCATCTAACATCTGCATAGCAAAGCATTTTCTAAGCTGCGTAGTTAAATTAATCTTTGTATGCATAGATGCAACATTTTTAATAATAACAAGAAGATCAAAATCACTTTGCATAGTAAAATCGCCACGTGCCCTGGAACCAAAAAGAATGATTTTCTCATAAGCAATTGCAGTTAATGAATCTTTTATTTTTTTATGTAGTGTTCGAGAAATCATAATATCTCCTATCTCATCAGCCACGCGCACGCAAGTGAATATTTCAGATAAAGCATAAAATGTTCTGGTTAGCCAAATCACCTTTATTACAGATATTTTATTATCTTTTGTTTTATTTGTCGATAAAAAATATTTCTTTTTGGTAATCCTTTCTAAATAAACAACTTAAAAAATTCCTTATAAATTGACGCAACATATGTTTACAGTATACAATAAAACTGTTGGATAAATGGTAAAAAAATTAAAAGGCAAAATTTATAATGCAATTTTGTATTGTACTCCCTGTACATAATGAAGAAATGTATATTTTAAATCTGATTAACAGCCTCCAATCATTTAATGCTGACATTATTGTTGTTGATGATGGCTCTTTTGATAATACTGCTAATTTGTTAAAAAAAACCAATGCAATCATTTTAACCCTAAGCAAAAATTTTGGTAAGGGCCGGGCATTACGCACTGCATTTAATTATGTACTCCAGCACAGCTATGAATGGGTAATTACCATGGATTCTGACGGACAACATTTGCCTCAAGACATTACCCTGTTTATAGAGTGTGCGCATAAGTTGGATGCTGATATAGTCATTGGCAACAGAATGCATTCTCTGAAAACAATGCCATTAATCAGAAAGTTTGCTAATATCAGCACTTCAAAGATTATTTCGTTTTTAATTGGATACAATATTGCTGATACACAATGCGGATTCAGGCTGATTAGCAGAAAAGTTATAGAAAAAATTAACTTATCCACTTCAAACTATGAAACTGAATCAGAAATACTGTTTCAGGCAGCATTACACAATTTTTACATAAAATCTGTACCAATCAAAACTATTTACACAAAACAAAAAAGCAAAATTTCTCCGTTTATTGATACAATCCGTTTTTGCAGGCTAATTTACAAAACATTCTACTCAAACCAATTGCGTTTGAGTATATCTAAAAATCAACTTTATAAATAATAATTTTTTTGTCTGCATAATTCCAGGCTTTTATTTTTGTAAATTTTTCAGGATGTCTTTTTGCCCATATACAATCTTTGCCAATGCCTTCTTGGTTCCAATACGGAATATATACGAAAAAATAAGACACATTATATTCCTTTAACAAAATAATCCATTCAAGATAATTTTCTGTTTTAAGAGCAGTTTTGTATGGAGTATCATAAGTGATAATATGAATAATATTATGCTGCAATTTTGCCCCATACAAAGGAGTAATTAATTCAGGATAATTATATGCAATTACGCCTGTTTGAGGAATGTGTTTATCTAACCATTTCCAGGCTGAGCCTAATTCTCCGTAATGCCAATTATAATATTGATAAAATGACGTTTTTTTGTGTTTAAAATACCTGTGCAATACATTGCTTTGATAAGGTATAAGCCCTGGCAGCGTAACAGTGAAAGAAAAAATCAATGTATAAAATATTAAAAAATCTAATATTTTTTTTTGATATTTATTCAGATGGTCGTAAACATAAGTTAGAGCAATTGCCCCTATTGCGCATAATGCAATAATATAACGCGGCACAGCGCAGGTACTTGTTTTTAACCAGAGAAAAATTGTTATTGGAAATATAAGTAAAATGCAAAAAATATTTTTATCTTTTTTTCTAATACTCAGATAAAATGCATAAACTACGCTTATAACTGCTAAAGCAAATTGAGCGCCAAACCCATTTTCAATAGAATAGCTAAATTCACCTCTTATTTTTTCCATAAATGGGTAAACCAGCCATTGCCACTTATTGTTTACAAACCAATGCGCAAAAGGAGAAATATTTTGTAAATTAATAATACCATTAAACAAATTAACCTTGAATACCTTGAGTGTATAAGGAAAAACAGGGTTTCCAGTTAAGATAATATTTCTTATGTGCCAAAATCCGCCTGCACAGACAAGCAGAGCGAAACCTATACTTAAAAATTTTTTAGCTAATTTTTGCTTTGCAGCAGCTCCGATAAAAAACAAGGAGATTATAAAAATCAAAAAACCAGCAGGTTTAATTCCAGACAATATGCCTAATGATATACAACTTAAAAAGAAAAAATATATACTTTTTGTTTGTAAATAACTAAAAATAAAATTTAAACTAATCATAAAAAAACAGGCAAAAATTACATCCACATATGCGATACTGCATTGCAGCATAATTACCGGAGTAAGTAAAAGCAAAGGGATTACTTTTTGAGCGCTTTGAATATTTAATTTTTTTGCCAGGTTATAAGATGAAAAACTAAACATAAAAGCAAAAGGCAATTGCACAAGTTTTAAAATATGCATATTTTTACTGAGCAGATGAACCCAGAGCATCATTAATTCGCCGTTCATTGGGAAAAAAGATGTTGCGCATATTGGCTGCAGCATTAATATTTTTTTTGCTTTTATCCATTGGAATACAGCTAAAAGGTGGTAAGTAATGCTGTCCCATGCATACACAGGAGTTAAAAAACAAAGAAATATTATTAGGCCATAGCTTACTGCAATTAACTGCAGAATAAAAACAGCGTTTAAATTTTTAAAATAATGGATGAAACGGATTCGTTTTATTTGCCAGTTTGTTTTATCTGTTAAGCATATAACGCACAGGCACAACAAAAAGTTTAAGCATAAAAGCAGCGGCAAGGTTAATATTTTGCATATACCTAACAAAACCTGGCTGATTATTATTTGAAACACAATAAAGCAAAACCCGGCAATTAGAGCATTGCTTTTCTGCTCAAACTTAGGCAGGAAAAATAATACATAACAAATTAGAATGAAAAAGGTGTAAAACAAAAAAAATATTATTTGTGCCATATTTTTAAAAATATTATTTCAAGAAATGATAAAGATAGCCGAGCATCTGATAATGAAAATAACTATAAAATACTATGCCTAATAATGCTGTAAAAAGAAAAATTATGTTAGTTAAGTTATTATTTATCTGTTTTTTTTGAGGATTTTTTTTAAGCATAATGATTTTGGCTCTTCAAAATTTTAATAGGGTAAGTAATGTTTATTAAAGCTTCTTGCATATCATCTTCTCACACCTGCTCCGTTTGTCATTCCCGCAATTTTTTAGCGGGAATCTACCTTTACCCTTCAAGCTTTATAGGATACCCTAAGGGGAAAATCTTCGTCGTAGAAGAACAAAAACTATTTGAACTTTTCATCAGAGGATAGGGAGTGCCCTGTCGCTCTATAGGATTATTTTTTATTTTATTTATATTAACAAAAATTCCCTATTTATGAGTACACTGAGTATAGTAAAAAAATAAAACAATACTTCATATTAAATTATATGCTAAGATAACATCTAAGATTTTTGTAACAAACTTGCCTGTTAATGTCAATGAATAATATATATTATGTGTAATCGGTGAGAAATTGTGAAATAATCCCCCTTTTTTACGTTTTCACGTTTTTTCTCCGACGGGACACAAAGGTGAACAGACGAAAAACAGTGATTATTTCACAGCTTCTGACTAAAACGGGGTTTTAGTTATAGATTCCCGCTAAAAGATTGCGGGAATGACAAAAAATGGGGAGATGACAAACAGCAGGATAAATAATATGATATTGTCATTCCCGCAATCTTTTAGCGGGAATCTACTTTAAAAAAATTAATTATGTTTAAATGATAAGTTTACGGTGTCCCCGCTTCATTCACCGATTACTATTA
>QNCH01000076.1 GCA_003645745.1 Candidatus Omnitrophota bacterium | reverse complement strand
AATTCCTCATTTTTTCTAAAGTTCCTGCAGGCAGCTCGTAAATATAAGCATCAATTACTGGGCGATATTGCCTGAGCAAAATAATTTCATGATTAGTTAAAAAAGGCACAATTAACACCGCGCCTGGATGTTTAACTATTTCAAGATTCATCACCAGCCCATTAGGCAATTTCTTTCTCTCTTCAATTACTTTAATCATCCTGCCATTAAATATTTTAATTTTTTTCTGCATTTCTGCCCTGTCAATTAGGAAAGACTAATTTGAGTATTCAGCATAAAAAAAGCAGGCAATATTTTTACCTGCTTTTTTTATGCTCTTAAAAACAACTTTTCACTATATATACTCAAACGTAATAGGTTTGAGTATACTCATAAACCTTTATTAGCAATTACTGAAATTAAATCAACAACTCTATTTGAATATCCCCATTCATTATCATACCATGAAAGCACTTTTACCTAACCTTTGCCTATTTTCATTGTTGCTAAAGAATCAAAAATTGAAGAATGTGTATTACCAATAATATCAGAAGATACTATTGGATCTATACAATATTCAAGAATTCCCTGCATTGGCCCATACGCCGCATCTTTCATCGCTTGATTAATATCATCTACACTCACGTCTTTTTCTAAACGCACAGTAAGATCAACAAGAGATCCTGTAGGAGTAGGCACTCTTATTGCCATACCGTTTAACTTTCCGTCTAACTCAGGAATCGCTAATGCCACAGCCTTTGCTGCCCCAGTTGTCGTAGGAATCATTGACAAAGCTGCTGCGCGCGCTCTTCTTAAATCAGGATGCGGAAAATCAAGTATTTTCTGATCATTAGTATAAGAATGAATTGTCGTCATTAAGCCTTCAATAATCTGAAAATTATCATTAAGCACTTTAGCTATCGGAGCAAGGCAATTTGTCGTACAAGACGCGTTAGAAATAACTTTATCTTCTGTTTTAAGCATCTCATCATTAACTCCCAGCACAATAGTATTATCAACTTTATCTTTTGCCGGCACAGTAAGAATTACTTTTTTTGCTCCTGCTTCAACATGCCAGAGGACCTGTTCTTTTTTTCTAAACACACCTGTAGATTCAATAACGATATCTACACCTAAATCTTTCCATGGCAATTTTTTTGGATCTCTTTCCGCAAAAATTTTGATTTTTTTTCCATCTACGACAATTGCGTTATCCTCAGCCTCAACAGAATGAGTATATTTACGATACACAGAATCATACTTTAATAAATGTGCCAATGTTTTCGCATCAGTTAAATCATTTATCGCTACAACCTCCAAATCACTTTTTTCAAATGCTATTTTAAATACATGCCTGCCAATTCTACCAAACCCATTAATTCCAATACGCACCATCTTTATTTCCTCCTTCCAAATTAAAAACAATTTTAAATTTTTCTAATTATAACATAAGCTATTCTATTTGCAATATAAATTTTGATTAGTGTCAAGGCAAAAATAAATTTGTCCCCCCCCCTGGCAAGCCACTCAAACGCTAATTTTCTTTTTTCAAAAGCCAGTTGTTCTCTAATTTCCAGAATTTCCTGTAATGGATCATGCTATACTTAATTTAAGTCTTAATTTCCTAATATCCGCCTTTAGCTGGGCCAATACGTTTGAGCAACTTCTTCTTTTTTAAAGCAGTAATATTTTTATCAATTGCAGTTGTGCTTATACCAATTTTATCTGATAATTCTTTTTTCGAAATTTTAGGATTTTCCTCTATAAAGAATATAATTTTCTTCTGGTTTTCTACCAACCCTTTCTGCCTACTTTCTTCTTGCCCCCCTCGCAAGCTATATGGTGGCCTTTGAAACATAATTCCAAAAGTAAACCAAATTTTCTAACTTTTTTATAAAATTGCTTTATGGGATTATTTTTTTCATATCCCTCATCAGTTACTGCAGTAATGTCCGCTATTAGAAAAATTTTAGGGAATTTGTTTAACTGGAAATATACATCTATTTCGCTTATCCCACCAAGCTTCTTTTCATAACTCACATTACCTAATTTACTAAATGCATTAAGCACAACCAGTTCCCACTCAGTAGCTATAGCGGAAATATCAAAAGACCGATTTAATATATCTACACGTGACTTCAATTGGCTATGAAACAAGTTTTCATCAATAATGCGTTGAAGTGTCCTTCGTGAAAATATTGCCATTATACCTACCTTTTAAAAACTCTATTCATAATTTCTTACTTAGTTCAAGATGTCACATATTATAACGCAGGGGAAACAAATTTGGGGATTACTTTTTTTGTTTGTCTAATGTTTATTTAAATGCAGCGTATTAATAATAATTTTATTATCAGGAACGGTCTGGAGACAGTTCCCTACATAATTATATCGCCTTTAACAAGCCTTTGCCCCATGGCAAAATCATATGCAGAAATCACGCGTTTTCCTGCAAGCTGGACGCGCTCAAGCAATAATTGTCCAAACCCTGTAGAAACTATAATACCGTTATCTTTTTCAATACAAATAATTTCACCAACATTTTTTACCTGATTTTCTATATTATGTCCAACAACTCTGGTTTTAAGTATTTTTAGCAATTTATTCTGATAATAAATGTATGCACACGGCCAAGGGATAAACCCTCTAACCTGATTATGAATTTTTAACGCTTTATCCTGCCAATTAATTAAACCGTCTTGTTTTTTTAATTTATGCGCAATTAAAGCTAAATCATCATTCTGGCACACCAATTTTACTTTATTGCGCTCAATAAGGTCTATTGCCTCAACAAGAGCGTTACCACCCAAAGCCCCAAGCTTTAGTTCTAAACTCAAAGCGTGCTCATTTTCTTCTATATTAATGCTTTTAGTTAACATAATACTGCCTCTATCCATAAATTCATTCATTTTAATTACAGTTACGCCGCTGATTTTATCACCATGAATAATTGCTTGATTAATCGGAGACGCGCCGCGCCAGCGGGGAAGAATAGATGCATGCAAATTAATACAATAAAATTTTGGAATATCCAAAACTTCTTTGCTAAATATCGTGCCAAAACTTACAACTACAAAAAGATCAGCATCAAAACTTTTTAAAAAAGCATTTGTTTCAACAGAACAAATATCCCGCGGTTGAAAAACTTTAAGTTTATTTTTCAGCGCATAAGATTTGACTGGTGTCGCAGACGATAACAAATGCCTGCCTTTTTTTTTATCCGGCTGAGTAAAAACCGCGAGAATTTGATGTTTTCCAATTAATGTTTTTAAACTTTCTATAGAAAAATCAGAAGATCCAAAAAATACAATTTTCATCATAAACCATCATTCTTTTGCAGGCCTAATATTATTAAATCCCCCATCCATTGCTCCTATTGCAGCAATATCTTTAAGCATATTCACTGCGTCTAAATCGTTATGGATATTCTCTAATAATAATTTCGCAGTAACTTCTGCTTCATGGTAGGATTTATCATTAAAATACAAGCGCATAATCTGACGCAAAGCAGTAATATTATTTTGATCAATTATCAACACTTCTTCAAATACTACTTTAGCGCTATCTGTATTGTCCTGAGACATAAAAAGCAAAGCTAACCTATTTAATCTTGAAATATTATTAGGAGATAAAAAAATCATCTTTTCAATAACGCTAATTGCTAAAGCTTGCTTGCTAAAAAGAATAAAATAAATAAATTTAATTTGTAAAAAACCAATTTCTATTTTTTCAAGAATAAGTTTTAATACTGATGGAGGAAACACACTTTTTCTGCCTCTAAGACTAAGCCAGAGATTATGCCTGCACTCTATTTTTTCAGGATTTGAAATTAATACCTGAGAAAATAATTCTACCGCATAAGCATAATTCTTCCTTTTTAAAGCTTTGATGCCTTTTTGGTAAAGTTTACTATCCTGAATAGAAAGATTAATCTCACTCATAAAACCTATTGTAGATAAAATACATATTTATGTCAAATTGATTCGTAATCAGGAAGTCAATCATTTTTCAAATTTATGCTCATAAATTACTACATCTTTTGTTTGTAACAATTTAGACATTAATTCCATAGTTAATGCCTGTATTTTTTGCTGTTGATATTTTCTTTCCACCTCTGATTTCACTTGTTCAAAAGGCTTTGTAACAGCTTGTTTTTTCTCCATAATCTGCACCACAGCAAAACCTCTTTCTGATTCTACTATCTGCGCTTTACTATCTTCTGGAAGATTAAACAAAGCATCTACTAAGATATTATCTTTACCTATGCCGGGGATATCCCCTGTTTGTTCCACCCATTCAGACACAATGCCTCCTGAATCAGCAGTTGATTGATCATTTGATTTTAATTTTGCCAGTTCCGCGAAATCAGTACCCTTTTCAAGCTGATCAATAATAACATCAGCTTGTTCCTTAGTATCAACTAAAATATATTTAAATTTCAGTTTAGCTTGCCTTTGATATTCATCCTGATGCGCAGTATAGTAATTTTTAATATCATCATGATCCAGTTTAATTTTCTGCATTATTTCTTTCTGCATTACCTTTTGTACAATTATCTGCGTTTGAAAATCCTTTACCTGTTCTCTAATCACAGGCTCCTTATCCATACCTAATTTTATACCTTTATCATAAAGTAATAATTGAAAGATATACTGGTTTAAAAATTCAAGTTTTTTAACCTGGTTATCCTTATAATCTTTTTGCATCCATTCAGGAAATTTTTCAATTTCAGCATTAAGATCACTCAAATAAATTTTACGGCTGCCAATCTTTGCCACAACCTCTCCTGATGATTTTTCAGTTTGCGTCTCACCTTTTAAGAGCGCCCTTGACTGAAGCTGGTATTGCGCATCAAAATTTTTACCCATATTCTCAAGGCAATTTACAATATAAAGCCCTATTTCAGATTTAACTTCTATATTCGGATTAGCAATTTCAGCTTTATAAAAATATGCCAGCGCATTTTCATATTGTTTTGCTTTAATAAACATTTCACCTAAAGAGTAATAAACATTAGCGCGCAGCGGGCTGTCAGCATTACTCTTGCCAAGATATTCTTCAAAAGCAGTCATAGCTTGTTCACATAAACCATTCATCTGGAGTTTTGCGGCATAATCACGCATTTTAGCTATAGGCCAACCATTTTTTATTTTTGAGCTATTAGAAAGATAATTTTTCTCAAACAAAATCCCTATAACCACACCAAACAAACAAAAAACTATAACTAAAAAAAATGTTGAATGTTTACAAAAAATATTTTTTTTAGTCTGTGCTAATTTTTCCTGAAACATTTAAAATTACTCCTTTCACATTACCTCAAATGCTCCCTTGTCTTAAAAAAATTTAACAGTGGCTTTAAATAAGGCTTACCTGTTTCAATTGCAATTACATCTACACCAATTTGACGAAACAATTTATTCCTTTCTTCTATTTGCTTAAGATAAAACTGATTAAACATTTTACGGCTATGCTCATCTGAAGTATCCACACTAAGCATTTCTCCTGTTTCCGCGTCTTCAAGCTCAATTATGCCCACATCAGGCAATATCCTTTCTCTCTGGTCTCCAATTGCAATAGCAATAATATCATGGCGCTTATTTGCAATCTGTAAAGCACGTTTATAACCTGAAGATAAAAAATCAGAAATTAAGAAACTAACAGATTTACGTTTATTCACCAAACTAAGAAACTCCAACGCGCTATTTATATTAGTACCTTTATACTGCGGCTTAAAAGAAAGCGCTTCCTGAATTACTTGCAAGACATGGCGTTTGCCTTTTTTAGGCGGAACATATTTTTCTACCCTGTCTGTAAAAATAATTAACCCGACTTTATCATTATTTTTAATCGCGGAAAAAGCAATTACCGCGCAGAGTTCAGCAGCAAGTTCACTTTTAAGTTTTACCTCTGAACCGAATTGGCCGGAAGCACTAGCATCCAGAATTAACATTACTGTAAGTTCACGCTCTTCAACGAATTTTTTAATAAAAGGCCTGCCCATACGCGCAGTTACATTCCAATCAATACTCCTGATTTCATCACCAGGCTGATATTCCCGCACTTCTTCAAATTCAATGCCCTGCCCCTTAAAAGTGCTGTGATATTCGCCTGCAAAAACATCATTTACCATACGTGAAGTATAAATCTGAATATGCCTAATTTTTTTTAATAAATCTCTATGAATCATTATGGCACCATTACTGTATCAAAAACCTGATTCACAATATCCTCTGAACTTACATCATCAGCTTCAGCTTCGTAACTTACGATTATCCTGTGCCGCAAAACATCCAGCCCTATACTTTTTATATCCTGCGGAGTCACATATCCTCTGCCTTGTAAAAAAGCATATGCTTTGGCTGCTAAGCTTAGATTAATCGTTGCACGCGGCGAAGCGCCATATTCAATATAATCTTTTGTATCCAGTTTATATGCTTCAGGCTCTCTTGTGGCCATTACCAGGTCAACAATATAGCTCTGAAGTTTCTCATCAAGATAGATTTGATCCACAATTTTACGCGCTTTAAGAATTTTTTCAGGAGTGATCACCTGCAAAACATCAATTCTATTTTTGATTTTTGCCATCCTGGTTAATATTTCCTGCTCTTCCTTTTTACTTGGATAAGTAATCTTTAATTTTAGCATAAAACGGTCAACCTGAGCCTCAGGCAAAGCATAAGTTCCTTCCTGTTCAATAGGATTTTGCGTAGCTAAAACTAAAAAAAGCTCTGGCAATTTAAAAGTTTGTTCACCTATAGTTACCTGCCTTTCCTGCATAGCTTCTAAAAGAGCACTTTGTACCTTAGCCGGAGCGCGGTTAATTTCATCAGCTAAAATAATGTTCGCAAAAATAGGCCCTTTTTTTACAAAAAAACTCGCATCTTTAGGATTATAAATCTGTGTACCGATTAAATCTGCAGGCAAAAGATCAGGGGTGAACTGAATCCTCTGAAAACAAGCTTTTATCGCTTTAGCCAGGGTCGATACACTCAAAGTTTTTGCCAAACCAGGCACTCCTTCTAATAACACATGCCCATTTGCTAATAAACCAAGTAAAAGCCTGTTGATCAAATATTGCTGCCCTACAATAGTATTATGAATTTCATCTCTTAATTCCAAAATAAATTTACTTTCTATTTTTACCTTTTCATTTAATGCCTGAATATCCTCGTGCCTCATTAGTTTAACCTCCTTTTTATTACGTTTGCGTATAAGACAAAGCGCCTATCTGCGTGCAGCACGCACAAGCAGGCCCTATCCCTGAATTATTGATAATTATTTTGTATGAAACCTCTACTCAAACGCAATAGGTTTGTAAAATCCAGGCGTTTCCCTGTGCCCTAGATTGAAACGTTCTGACCTAAGGTTTTGCGAATGAAGAACGTTTCAAGATGCTGTGTGCGGGGAATGTCATAAAATTACAAACCAATTACGTTTGAGTATATT
>QNCH01000075.1 GCA_003645745.1 Candidatus Omnitrophota bacterium | reverse complement strand
GTAGTTTTTTTTAGCACTGACACAAGTAATGCCAATAGATTTCTGGCATTGCATTTAGGCGCTGACGCGGTTTTCAATAAAGATATGGTTATGTTAGAATTAGTTGAAAAAATCAGAAAAATTTTATATGTAAAAAAAATTTTTGATACCATTGCTTCTGATACTTTGATTAATCATACATTGTTCCACAGCGGAGCGCGTTATTTTCAATATCGTTTAATTGAAGAATTAGCGCGCAGCAGCCGTTATAAAAATAAATTCGCGCTTGTTATTATACAAATTGATAAAATTTTTTCTATTGCCAAGCAATACAGCAGGCAAAGTGCGGATACAGTATTAAAAAAAGCTGCTAAAATATTCCGTTTCAATATTAGGGCGGTTGACTTATTATGTAAATATGGCCAGGATAAATTTATGCTGCTGCTGCTTGACGCAAATCTGAGCACTGCAAATGTTGCTGTAAAAAGAATTTATAATGTTATTCAAAAAAGCGATTTTGGCAGTTCAGAACAGCCTTTTTTACTTAAGTTGAGTTATGGAATAAGTATTTGTGGTGAAGATGGAATAAAAGATTTATCTTCTTTATTTCTTAATGCACTTACTAATTTGGAGAAGAATAAATAATTCAGTAAAACTATTGTATAGTCAAACGTAATTGGTTTGTAAAATTTAGGCGTTTCCCTGTGCCCTAGATTGGAACGTTTTGACCTAACTCAAACCTTAGGTGCAGCTTACTGCGCCTAAGGTTTGCGAATGAAAAACGTTTCAATATGCGTGCAGGGGAATGTCATAAATTTACAAACCAATTATGTTTGATGATAAGACAAAAGGAGGTACAATTATAAAAAAAAACAAATAAAAGAATTGTCGCGTAATTAATTTTTTATGCATTTATCTGACAACTATGCTCTGAGTTATAAATATACTACTTAAGTTTAAAAAGATTGTTTTAAACCATAACAATGGAGAGTGTGTATGGAAAGCAAAATTTTGATTGTTGAAGATAGTATTGAAGATATTGAGTATTTGCAAAATATATTACAATCGGAAAATTATCAGTTAATTAACGCTAAAAATGGTACTACAGCTCTGGCATTATTGGACAAAGAAATTCCTGATCTGGTTATCCTTGACATTTTACTCCCTGATATTGACGGGTATGAAATTTGCCGCAGGATAAGAAAAGATGAACGTTTTTTTAGCCTGCCGGTTTTATTTCACACTAAGGTTAGCACTATTGATGAAAAATTAATTGGCTTAGAGATGGGCGCGTCAGATTTTTTAACTAAGGGCAGTGATGTACGTGAATTATTAGTGCGGATTAGAAACCTTTTGAGTAAAAAAAAAATAATAGATGAAAAAATAAAATTTTCTGTGCTGGACAGCCTTACTTCTACATATAATAGATTATATTTTCAACATCGATTAGATGATGAATTTCAAAGAAGTAAGCGTTATGAAAATATTTTTAGCTGTGTAATCATTGATGTGGACAATTTTAAGAAGGTGAATAACACTTTTGGTTATATTACAGGGGACTCTGTACTCAAAAATTTAGCTGACACAATGCGTCAGAATATTCGCACTGCTGATATATTGTGCAGATATGGCGGGGATGAATTTGCGGCATTATTACCTGAAACAGATTTGCGGAGCGCGTATTTAGTGGCTGAAAAAATGCGGCAGTTTATTATGAGCTATGACCTTGGCAAAAATGATTCTTCGGTTAGTTTAACAGTAAGTTCAGGTGTAAGTTGTTTTAATAAAGACATTAAAAGTACTGATGTTTTAATGGATCAGGCTAATCATGCCTTATGTCTGGCAAAGGAGAAAGGCTGTAATCAAACCAGGGTATATGAGTAAAATATTTTGGTTTTGTTAATAAAATCTGTGGGTAACAAAAAATGTAGGGACAAGTCACGACTTGTCCGATATAAAATATTATAACGAAAGGAATTAGAAGTCAAACCTGTACGGACAGGTCCTGCCTGTGCGTGACGCACGCAGACAGGCGTGACCTGTCCGTTAAATTCAGTATGGGAAAAAGGAAAGCTTATTTGTCTTCTATTCTGAATTCTGACTTCTGGATTCTTTTTGAAACAAGAGAAAGACGAATGGAAGGGTAAAAAACCAAAAAATACCCATAGATTCTGTGAAAGAACCATATTTTGAAACTATTAAAAGATGTAGGAGAATTAGAATTTATTAGGTATATAGCGCGCCAGATAGAAGGTAAAGGGACAGCTCTAAAAGGTATTGGCGATGATGCCGCGGTAGTTAGTATTAATGCTGATTATGTGATGCTTTTTACTGCTGATATGCTCGTAGAAGGTGTGCATTTTTTACGCACTCAACGCGCTTGTTCTATAGGCCATAAAGCAATTTCATGCTCGCTTAGTGATATTGCTGCTATGGGAGCAACGCCAAAATATGCTTTAATTACATTGGGATTGCCTAAAAAATTAAATTTTTTATTTGCAAAGAATATTTTTCGCGGAATTTTGAAAACAGCAAAATTTTTTAATGTTGAAATTATTGGCGGAGATACAGTCTGTTCAGAAAAAATAATTATTGATGTTTTTGTTTGCGGCACAGCTAAACAACAAAATGTTATTTTGCGCAGCGGGGCTAAATATGGTGATTGTATTTTTGTTACAGGCAGTTTAGGAAACTCTCAGAAAACAAAGCATTTACATTTTACCCCAAGAGTAGAAGAAGCGAATTTTTTAACAAGAAATTTTAAACTTAACGCGATGATTGATGTTTCCGACGGCTTAATCTGTGACCTTAATCATATTTTAAAGGCAAGCAAAGTTGGCGCTCTTTTAGAAGAGAGTAAAATTCCTTTGTCTAAAAATTGTTTTTTAAATGATGCTTATTATACAGGGGAAGAGTTTGAGTTGTTGTTTACTTTGCCTGAAAAATATTCTCAGCAGTTAATTTCTAAGTGGCCGTTTAAACGGCAGGTGCGTTTATCCTGTATTGGCAGGATTATGCCGCAGAAATTTGGATTAAAAATAAAAAATAAAAAAGGAATACCTAAAAAAAATAAAATTTATGGATACAATCATTTTTAGTAAAAATTTAATATGTCTAACCCCTTGAGTTTTGTGATTACTACAGATTCAGCGGAGCATACTCTATCTTTAGGCAGAGTAATCGCGCGATTTTTAAAACCTAACACAGTAATTTGCCTGTCAGGACAGCTTGGTACAGGCAAAACAACTTTAGTGAAAGGAATTGCTGCAGGATTAGGCATAAATTCTGATAATGTAAACAGCCCTTCTTATATGCTGATCAAAGAATATAACGGGAAAAAACTGCCGTTGTTTCATTTTGATTTATATCGCATTGATCATAACCAGCATATAGCATACTTAGAAATTGATGATTATTTTAAGCGTAACGGGGTATTAGTCATTGAGTGGGCAGAAAAAGCTAATTTTTTTTTGCCAGAGGAGTATTTGCAGGTAAATATTCGTTTTAAATCTATCAATAAACGTATATTTAGACTATCTGCAAAAGGCAGATTATTTCAAAACATAGTTTGTCAGGTTGAGAAAAAAATGAGGGGAATCTAATTTAATCTATAAGGAATTTCCTTTTTAAGTTGTTTAATTTTAGAGAGTTACAAAAAAGAAGCTGCGTTAGGTTGTAACTCTGTAACCTTGTGATCGTGGTGAAACCCCTGGTGAGTATTGCGAAATAAGGGGAAAATTTACAGTTTGAAATTTGAATTGAATTTAAAATGGTTTAATCTTCAATTAGAATTAAGAAATTTAATCATTCATTTCAAATTGTAAATTAACGTTGACTGGTGACATTTTTTAACTTAATTATTATGAAAAGATGGATAATACATATATTTTAACAATAGACACTCATTCTAAATTTTTAATAGTGGTTATTGCGAAGAATGGTATTATTTTAAGCAGGTACAAACGTGTTCAGGCAAGGCAGCATTGCCGGCTTTTAATTCCAACGGTGGAAATATTACTGAATAAAGCAGGGCTTTGTCTTAATGATATAGACTACCTGTCAGTTAATATTGGGCCTGGTTCTTTTACTGGTTTGCGGATTGGACTGGCAAGTGTAAAAGGGTTAAGTATGGCTGTAGACAAACCGATTATAGCATTTTCCAGTTTAGAAGCGCTTGCGTTTTGTGTAAAAAATCAGTTTGCTTTTGTTTGCCCTTTAATTGATGCAAAAAGAGGGCAGGTTTATAGCGCTTTGTATGCGTATAAAACAAAAAGTTTAAGTAGAATAACTGATTATTTTTTATGTCCTGTTGAACAAGTATTAAAAGATTTAAAAGGAAAAGTTATTTTTACTGGTGATGGATTAAATCTTTACGCTCAACAGATAAAAAAATATAAGAATATTAATGCGATGTTCGCGCCGCAAAAATTGTGGTATCCTAATACAGCTAATTTAGCAAAATTGAGTTATGATTATTATCAAAAGAGAAAATTTTTCTCTGCAAAGGAATTATCAGCTTTATATTTATACTCTGAGAGTTGTACCATGAGACTTTTGCCTCATCAATAAAATGTGTGGGTAAAAAAATCAGTATGGACAGGTCCTGACTGTGCATGCCGCACGCAGACAGGCGTGACCTGTCCGATACAGATAAAATGATAAAAAAAGGGGAATGATGACAAAAGGAGTAGGGGGTACGTCATAAAATTGCAAATCTATTACGTTTGAGTATAACATTGATAGCAGAAATAAATTGAATAATAATTTATCTCATCAGCTTATTTGTTTTTTATTCTGCCTCCTGACTACTGATTTTTTTAAAATTAGGTTTTAAATATGTATCGTCCTACATGGGTAGAGATAAATTTAGATAATTTAGCTTTTAATTTTCAGCAGGTGAAAAATATAGTGGGAGAACGTGTAGGAATACTTGCTGCTGTAAAAGCAAATGCTTACGGGCACAGTATGCGGGAAGTATGCCAAAGATTAGAACAATGCGGAGTTGATTATTTCGGTGTGTCCAGTGTTAATGAAGCGGCAGATCTGCGCGAAGCAAATATCAGCGCTAAAATTTTAATTTTAGGCTCTTTGCTTTCTGAGCAGGAAATGCGTTTAGCCTTAAATCTAAACGCGGAAATAACTGTGCCTGATTACAGAAGCGCAGAAATTTTAAATAAATTATGCAGCGCTGAAAATAAAGCAAAGCTACATTTAAAAATTGACACTGGTATGGGGCGTTTAGGAGTATGGCACAATAATGCGTTGGATTTTGTGTCAAAAGTTATAGAACTTGAAAAAGTGCAAGTTAAAGGTATTTATACACATCTGCCCAGCTCAGGCAGTGATTTTGAATTTACCCAAAAGCAAATTAGTATTTTTCAGGATTTAATTGTTAAGATAAAAAAAAATAAAATAAATATTCAGTTCTTTCATATTGCAAATAGCACTGCTGTTTGCAGGTTTAAAAAAGGATTTTTTAATCTAGTGCGGCCTGGAATTATGCTTTATGGCATATATCCTTGTGCAAAAAAATTTATTGGCTTTGATTTGCAATTAAAGCCTGTTTTAAGTTTTAAAACTAAAATTGTTTATTTAAAAGATGTCCCTGCGGGTAGAACGATTAGTTACTCTGGAACTTTTACCACAAAAAAAAAGACAAAAATTGCTACACTTGCAGTTGGGTATGCAGATGGTTATAGAAGAGGGCTTTCTAATAAAGCAAGAGTTTTAGTAAAAGGTGAGTTCGCCCAGGTTGTGGGCAATGTTTGTATGGGCCAGACAATGATTGATGTTGGGCATATACCAGATGTCTGTTTAGGAGATCAAGTTACCTTAATTGGAGTAGATAAAGATAAGACTATAACTGTAGAGGAATTAGCAGATATTTGTGCTACAATTACTTATGAAATTATTTGCGGGATTTCCGCGCGTGTACCAAGAAAATTTATCCGCAACACTGATACATTGTTACTTTAAAAAATTAAATAAAGGAGATTAAAAAATGAAAAAAATTGACGCAGAGATTATCAGTTTTTTAGAAAAACAGGGTTTTGTGATTGTATCTACAATGGATGAGCAAAAAAGAATTCATTGTTCAGCAAAAGGAATTTCAATTATAAAACCTGAAGGAGAAATTTATCTTGTGGACCTTTATCTCAGGAATACGTTTAATAATTTGACGAAAAATTCTATTATTAGCGTTAATGCTTTTGATGAATATGTATTTGCCGGATATACTTTGCAGGGCAAAGCAGAAGTAATTAAAAAAAAATTAATGCCTGAAGATGTAATCGAATATTGGGAAAATAAAGTGATTAAAATGATCTCTTCACGGGTAATTAAGAATATGAAGGAAGAAAAAATTGCGCGTCATCTTGATGTGCATTTTTCAGAACCTGAGTATGTTATAAAAATGCAGGTTGAAGAGATTATTGATTTAAAACCTGGTGATTTAAAAATAGAGTCACGCTAAAAGATTGTGGAAATTTAATTTGTGAGTTGGTGTCTTGTGTTTAAAGAAAGGCGGAATATGTCTGAAATAATATTTGATATTGAGACTGTAGGTATGGATTTTGAAGCTCTGGATAAAATAAGCAAAGAAACTTTGCTTAAAAACGCTAAAGATGATCAGCAGGTAGAAGATGTTAAAAATAGCCTGGGGCTTTATCCTGTTACAGCGCAGATTGTGACTATTGCAATGGTTGAGGCAAACACTGACTCAGGAATAGTTTATTTTCAGGATTCAATTGCTAATTGCGGTAATTTTAAAGAATCTAATATTGAGTATGTACGCTGCAGTGAAAAAGAAATTCTGGAAAATTTTTGGCAAAAAATTGTTAAATACGATAAATTCGTCACGTTTAACGGCAGAGGCTTTGACTGCCCGTTTATTATGCTGCGTTCAGGGATTAACAAGGTAAAAACAATAAAAAATTTAGTGCCTTACCGTTATAACGCTGATTTGCATATTGATTTATTTGATCAGTTATCTTTTTATGGCGCAATGCGGCGCGGGTTTAGCCTGCATATGTGGACACAGGCTTTAGGCATTGAAAGCCCAAAGCAAGAAGGTATTTGCGGGGCAGATGTAACCAAATTCTATAAAGCAGGTAAAGCTAAAGACATCGCTCGTTACTGTATGCGTGATGTTTGGGCAACAAAACAGCTGTATTTGATCTGGAAAAAATATATTAAGTGTAAATCAGGAAGATATGCTTAAATCAGATAGTCTGGAATAACCTGGGGTATTGCCTGTAAAAAATTTGGAGAGTTGGCAGAGTGGATGAATGCGGCGGTTTCGAAAACCGCTGTGGCTGCAAAGCTACCAGGGGTTCGAATCCTCTACTCTCCGCCAGTTTATACTCAAACGTAATTGGTTTGTAATTTTATGACATTCCCCTGCACTGCATCTTGAAACGTTCTTCATTCGCAAATCCTCAACGCAGCAAGCTGCGCC
>QNCH01000074.1 GCA_003645745.1 Candidatus Omnitrophota bacterium | reverse complement strand
TTTATACACTTATTAGCACGTCTTTATGTCATTCCAAATAAAAAAAAGCAGCCCTCGCCTGTCCCGCTGTTTTTCGACTCATACTTTTTGGCTCTTTCAAGTTTTAAATGGGTAAGTAATATACTCAAACGTATCTGACCTAAGCCAAACCGCAGGCGCAGCTCGCTGCGTTGAAGTTTGGAGATTGTGTCGCTTAGACACTTCGAGAAATCAGTATTTAAATAACATTTACCGCATATAAAGGCATAATTGATATATTATTATGTTTGGTAAAATTCTCCAATGATAATCTTATTCCAATGTCTGAATTATGCTGTTTCAAAAATACCCCCATACTCTTCATTTTACCTGTTTTTCCTGATTTAACTTCAATGGGAATTATTTTATTTTTCCTTTGAATAAGATAATCCACTTCAGAAGATGTTCCTTTTTCTTCATTATGCCAATAAAAGAGCTGTCCTCTAATCCGATGATCCATAGATTTTATAAATTCATTACCAACAAAAACTTCGGCAATAGCGCCTTTATTGATCATATCTATATTTTCAGCAACAAGAATATCAGCATTATTTAAACTTAATATGCGAAAATGTATCCCTGTATCAAATAATACAACTTTAAATCTATTACTCTTTATTTCTGCCCCCAATGGTACGCCATGGCCGGCGCTGTGATATATCTTATATGCTAATCCAGCCTGGATTAAAAGATCCAACGCCTGCTTTAATATCCGATGATTACACGCGCTATCTACATTGGAATACTTGAACTTATGCCCGGATTGAACAGCAATAGATGTAAACACCTCATCTAATATCTGAATATCAACCCGTTTTTTATATTTAGCAAAATCGTCCCTGAAAGACTCTAATAAATCGCCTAACTTCTGCTGGCAATTTAAAATATTTTTAGCACGTACATATTCACCAACTATTTCAGGTAACCCGCCGATAAGATGAAATATTTTTAAATGGTTAATTATTTTATCATGAAAAATAGGCTCTACCTTCTTGCTGTTTTTCATATCTACGAGGACATTTTCTCCTAAAGCGCCTAAATACTCGTCAAAAGACATCGGATACATAAAAAGAGACTGTATTCGCCCAACACCATAAGAAGCTATTTTTGATATAGCCATTTCCAGAAGCGAACCGGCTGCCGCAATATGCAAATCAGGCATTTTTTCATAGAAAAACCGCAAGGAACTTAACGCGTTTGGACATGCCTGTATCTCATCAAAAAATAATAGTGTCTGTCCTGGGATAATAGGCACTAAAAAATACGCTGACAATTTTTCAGATAAATTAAAAGGATCCAGAGAGCCTTCAAAAATTTTCTTTACAACTCGATCCTCTTCAAAATTTACCTCTAAAAAATATTTAAAAGATTGGGCTAACACCCTGATAGAAAAAGTCTTGCCAACTTGCCTTGCTCCCCGCAAAAGTAAGGCCTTGCGTTGTTTGCTTTCTTTCCATTCAATCAAACTATGGTCAATATTTCTTTTCATCATAAATTTAACAAACTCACAACGTCACCAGACAAAAAAAGTAGAAACAAAAAGACAAAACAAATTAAAAAAAATTTTCTTATCTACTCAAACCTATTATGTTTGAGTAGATATTAACTATACCACAAAATGTAAAAAAATCAATGATAGATACGAATGTTTTTGCAAAAAAATCAACCATAGAAGCGCCCCCGCATATACTCAAACGTAATATTGTTTCATAAGATATACTCAAACGCAATTGGTTTGTAAAATTTAGGCGTTTCCCTGTGCCCTAGATTGAAACGTTCTGACCTAATTCAAACCGCAGGCGCAGCTTGCTGCGCCTAAGAATTTGCGAATGAAGAACGTTTCAAGATGCAGTGCAGGGGAATGTCATAAAATTACAAACCAATTACGTTTGAGTATATATATAGATTCCCGCTAAAAAATTGCGGGAATGACAAAAATTAGGAGATGACAAACGGCAGGATAGACAATAAGATGCTGCCTCTCACTGTCATTCCCGCAATCTTTTAACGGGAATCTACTTTGAAAAATTGAATTATATTAAAATGATAATTTTATGGTCCCTCCGCTTCAGTTATCGATTACCGGGTTTCTATTTTTTCTCGCAAATTTATTAAAAATCAGGCAAACACAAATTCCCAGACAAACACCAATCAAATCAAGGCGGAGATCTGCGGCTGAAGCGTCCCTGCCAGGCACAAAAAACTGGTGAAATTCATCTAACAGGGAAAAGGAAAGGCTTACAATCAGAGTATACAAAATTGTTTTTTTATTGTCTGGAAATCTTTTACTGAAAAATTGCATCCACAAAAAGCCTACGATTGCAAAAAAAGGAATATGCAATAAATTATATACCTGATACAAACTAAGGAAAATATGCAATTTCTGCTCAATAAAATTTCTAAAATCGACAAAAATACGCAGATGCAGTTTTATATACCCAATTACTTTGGTTGTAGAAATAGACGATAATATTGTAATTAAAAGCATCATTAAAACAGGCAGTATGATTTGTTTAAGTAATATTTTTTTATTTTCTTTTTTCATTGTAAATTATAAACAAACAGAAATCAGCGTCAATTTTCTTCTCTGCCCCCTGTTTTAAGCCCATACTTTTTGTCCCAAAGTGCTTACAGTAATTTTTTTTACTGGATAAATATCCATAATTATTTCTTCAGGACGAAACCAAAGTTTAATTTCCCTTTCAGCTTCTGTTATGTCAGATGAAGCATGCAAAACATTTTCATAAACTCCTTTAGAAGTAATCCTGCCGTAAGATCCGCGAATAGAGGTGGGTTCTGCTTCTTCAGGATTAGTTGCGCCGGCTAATTGCCGGACTTTTTTAATTGCATCCTCTCCCCAATAAACCATAGCCATTACTTTGCGCCGATCATGTAAAGTCCCCTGCAAATAGCTAATTAATTCATCAAAAAAAGGAGCATCCTTCATCTGTTTATAATGCTCTACAGCTAACTCATAATTCACATTAACCATCTTTGCGGCAATTATTTGCAATTTTGTTTCTGAAAGCCGTGTTAAAATGTTACCGGTTAAAGATTTGACCAACCCATCAGGTTTAATTAAAACTAATGTTTGTTGATTCATATTTCCCCCTTCTTTAAATTAGATTCCCGCTAAAAAATTGCGGGAATGACATTGTCGAATATTCTATTATCTATCCTGCCCCATTTGTCATCATTCCATTTTTTGTCATTCCCTGCATAGCAGGACAGATGCCCGCAATCTTTTAGCGGGAATTGTCCTGCTTGCAGGGAATCCATATTACATTACAAGGTCACAGGATTACGATCTAACACAACTTCTTTTTGTAACCCTTTGCAACTAAACAACTTAAAAAGAAAATTCCTTATATGTTAAATTAAAAACAGATTATACTCAAACGTAATAGGTTTGAGTATAATATAGTAGAATTTCATTACCCCTGCCCGCTGTGATTATTATTAAATCTATTTCTCCTTAACAAAAAAGCCCCTTTTACTCACCGATTCTTACACATTGCGTAAAAGGGTCAAAATTCTTTGCAAATCTTCAAGGGAGTAATATTCAATACTAATTTTACCTTTTTTACTGCCATGAAATAAATCGACTTTTGTGCCAAAAAGATGCTGTAATTCTTCTTCTAATTCTAAAACCTGAGCATTTTTAACAATTTTTTTCTTTAATTTCTTTACTTTTCGCCTAATCGGTTCAGAATTAGCCGCGTATGTTTCTGCCTGCCGTACAGAAAAATTCTCCTGCAGAATTAAATCTAATAGCTCTATTTGTTTACTTTCTGTTTTTAAACTTAAAACAATTTTCGCGTGTCCAGGGCTGATTGAATTATTCCTTAAAGCAGTTTTTACCTGTTCAGGCAAGGATAAAAAACGTATTGAATTGCTTATGGCTGCTCTTTTTTTACCTACAGTTTTGGCAACCTGTTCCTGAGTAAATCCAAAATCAGCAACTAATGTCTGATATGATCTTGCTTCTTCTAAAGCATTTAAATCATGGCGCTGAATATTTTCAACAATTGATAATTCTAATAATTCTAAATCTGTAATGTTTTTAACAATTGCCGGAATATTTTCCAGCTCAAGCGCCTTTACTGCGCGCAAACGCCTTTCTCCGGCGATCAACTCATAATCTCCTGGAGCATTTTCCCTGACAATAATTGGCTGCAGCACGCCTTTTTCCCTGATTGAGTCAATTAACTCTTGCAATTTTTCATGATTAAAATTTTTCCGCGGCTGATAACGGTTGGGTTTTATTTTTTTAAGGCCTATTAATAATATACCGCTATCGTTATTTTGTTCAGAAAAATCCTTTTCCAGAGAAATTCCACTGTCTGGAGAAATTAATGCTCCCAACCCCTTTCCTAACACCTTACGTTCCATTAGCTTGCTCCCTCCCCTGATTGCAGGCTAATCACTTCATCAGCCAACAGTTCATATTTCATTGCGCCAACAGAAAATCTGTCATAAAGAAAGATTGGCTTGCCAAACCCCGGCGCTTCACTTAACCTAATTGTGCGTGCAATAATTGTATTAAAAACTTTTTCCTGAAAAAAAGACTTTACTTCATTAATTACTTGTTCTGTGAGATTTGTCCTGAAATCCGCCATAGTTAAGACCACACCTTCTATCTCCAGATCAGGATTTAAATTTTTTTTCACCAGGTTAATTGTTTCCATTAACTGGCTGACTCCTTCAAGAGAATAATATTCACACTGCAAAGGAATAAGCACACTATCTGCAGCAACTAAAATATTTAAGGTCAGCAGCCCCAAAGATGGAGGGCAGTCAATGATGATAAAATCATATTCTTGCTTAATAGGAGAAAATATCTCACGCATTTTATATTCCCGATGCTCTATGTTAACAAATTCAACCTCTGCTCCGGTAAGAGCAACACTCGCGGGAATAATAAACAAATTATCTACTGGACCGGCAATAGTAACTTCCTTTATATTATATTTATAAATCAAAAGTTCATAAATACTTTTCATTTGTTCTCTTTTGTCTAATCCCAAACCGCTTGTAGCATTGGCTTGCGGGTCAGAATCAATAATTAATGTTTTTTTTCCTTTTAACGCAAGATAGGTGCTTAAATTAACTGCAGTTGTTGTTTTGCCAACACCGCCTTTTTGATTACAAACAGCAATAATTTTCCCCATACCCCCCCCTCCATTTATCATTCTCTGCCAGCTTTCGCAAAGATAAACTGCAAAAAATCACAAAAAAAGACATAACCCCTTAATATAACTATACTTACAAATATGTTCCGCGTGGAACACTGCTTTATTTTTTACTTTTTTTAGGTTTATCTATATGTAAAAGCACTAATGAAAGATCGCTTGATGATACACCAGAAATACGCATTGCCTGTCCAATTGAGCGTGGTTTTATTTGGATTAATTTTTCTTTAGATTCTTGTTTTAATCCTTTAATTTGATGAAAAGCAAATTCTGCAGGAATTTTTTTATCTTCTAATTTTTTCAAACGTTCAATTAATGTTTTTTCTCTCTGAATGTAGCCCGCATATTTTAACTCTATTTCTATCTGCTCTTCCACATCCTGAGACACAACAGTTAATCTGGAATCTAATTTTAAGAGTTTTTTATAAGTAACACCAGGTTGTTTTAAAATTTTTGAAAAAGCATTATTCGCATGCTTTAATTTATTTAATTTGTCTATGCCAACAATAATTGCTTGCTGTTTATTTTTTATCTTAGCAATTTTTTGTTTAGAAATCAAGCCAAATTTATAAGCAAACTGACTAAGCCTTAAATCAGCATTATCCTGCCTGAGAATTAACCGGTGTTCTACTCGTGAAGTAAATAATCTATACGGCTCTTGTGTGCCTTTGGTAACTAAATCATCAATCAATACGCCAATATAAGCCTGCGTTCGCTCTAAAACAAAAGGTTTCTGCCCCCTTATTTTTAACACAGCATTAATTCCCGCGATTATGCCCTGGCAAGCAGCTTCTTCATAACCTGTTGTACCGTTTATTTGCCCGGCAAAATAAAGATTTTTTATTTTTTTTGTTTCTAAGGTAGCATACAGCTGTAAAGGATTAATAAAATCATATTCAATGCCGTAACCAAATTTCATTACTTCCGCATTGATTAACCCAGGAATAGTTTTAAACATTTTTAATTGTACATCTTGAGGCAAACTGGTAGACAAACCATTTAAATATATTTCCTTTGTATCTCTGCCCTCAGGTTCAAAAAAAATTTGATGCCGATTATGTTCAGCAAAACGCACGACTTTATCCTCGATAGAGGGACAATAACGCACACCAACACCTTTAATTTTCCCGGTAAAAAGCGGTGACCGATGGAGGTTATCGCGAATAAGCTTATGTGTTTTTTGATTTGTATAACCTAAATAACAATCAACTTGTTTTATATCTATTTTTTTAGTGTCATAGGAAAAGGGGCAGGGGTTTTTATCGCCAGGCTGAGCAATAAAAGCGGAATAATCTATAGAACGCTGATGCACTCTGGTAGGAGTGCCTGTTTTCAAACGGTTTATTTCTAAACCTATTTTTTTTATATATTCAGGTAAAGCAATAGATGCAAATTCGCCTAACCTGCCTCCGGATAACGCTGTTCCTCCAATATGAATCAATCCATTAAAAAATGTGCCTCCAGCAATAATTACTGTTTCTCCCAAAAAAACAAGTTTTGTATTTGTGATTACTCCTTTAACTTGTTTTTTTGTAACCACTAATCCGGAAACCAGAAACTGCTTTATTTCAAGAAACGTTTGTTCTTCTAAAACTTTCTTCATTAATAGATGGTATTGCAATTTATCTGCCTGAGCGCGCGGTGCCCAAACAGCTGGGCCTTTTTTTTTATTTAACATTCTAAACTGAATACCAGCTTGATCAATAATATTAGCCATTTCTCCGCCTAAAGCACCAATCTCTCTTGCTAAATGGCCTTTTCCAGGGCCGCCAATCGCAGGATTGCAGGACATCTGAGCAATAGTATTTAAATTAATTGTTAAAAGCAAAGTTTCCGCGCCCATTCTGCTTGCAGCCAGAGCTGCTTCACATCCAGCGTGGCCTGCGCCTACAACAATTAGATCATATTTTTTAGGAAAAATTAAATTATTCATTTAAATTAAAACCAGGGCACAAGGTATCGGGGATAAAAATTCAGCGTCATTCTTTTTTCTGTACCCTCAAACCTGCCGACAACAAAAGTGTTCCACGTGGAACACTTTTATAACTCACTGATACCGTTAGAGTTACAGCCAAAAAATATAAAAAAATGTCTCTTTTTTCATGTTTTTTAGTTATCCTCAAACGTAATAGGTTTGTAAAATTTAGGCGTTCCCCTGTGCACTAAATTGGAACGATCTGACCTAAGTCAAACCTTAGGCGCAGCTTGCTGCGCCTAAGGTTTTGTGAATGAAGAACGAATCAA
>QNCH01000073.1 GCA_003645745.1 Candidatus Omnitrophota bacterium | reverse complement strand
TTCTAATGCTTTAGCTAACTGATCTTCACTGATTACTTTTTTTTCAACTAAAATCTGCCCAATTTGTTTTACTTTTGTTTTACGTATCACCATAATTTTATCTCTTAAATAAACGCATTAAATCATTAACATCCGCAGTACGCGCCATCGCGTTATCATAGGAAATTATTTTTTCAGAATATAATTCATAAAGTGACTGATTCATTGTTTTCATCCCATCTTTTATTCCAGCCTGAATCAAAGAAAAAATTTGGTGTGTTTTTTGCTCACGAATCATATTTTTTATTGCTGGAGTAGCATTCATAATTTCTACTGCCAATGCCCTGCCTGAACCGCCGACTTTAGGAATTAACTGCTGAGAAAGTATAGATACTAAAACAAAAGATAATTGAATGCGCACTTGCTGCTGCCGATGCGCGGGGAATACATCAATAACTCTGTTAATAGTCTGCACAGCATCAGAAGTATGCAGCGTAGCAAACACAAGATGTCCTGTTTCCGCTATAGTCATGGCAGCTTCAATTGTTTCAAGATCACGCATCTCGCCAATTAAAATCACATCAGGATCCTGCCTTAAAACATGTCTTAAAGCCTGGGAAAAACTATCTGTATCCTGCCCAACTTCCCTCTGATCAATTATAGAAAGCTTATTTTTATGCACAAACTCTATAGGGTCTTCTATTGTAACGATATGGCAATTTCTTTCTTCATTAATTTGGTCAACAATTGAAGCCAAGCTTGTTGATTTGCCTGAACCTGTGGCTCCTGTAACAAGCACTAAGCCTTTTGGCTTACGCACAATTTTGGTAAGTGTCTCAACAGGTAAACCGCATTCTGAAAAAGTCAATATTTTAAAAGGGATTACTCTTAAAGCCATTCCAATAAAACCGCGTTGAAAAAATACATTCATTCTAAAACGGCTTAAGCCCGCAATTTCAAAAGAACGGTCAAGTTCTTTCTCCTTTTCAAATTTTTTAATATTCTCAGAAGATAATAAACTATAAACCAATTCTTTTACCTTTGCATCCGAAAAAATTTCCGTTCCAACTGAAATTATTTTCTCATCAACCCGAATATGCGGCCGCATATTCGAGCCAAGATGTAAATCAGAAGCATTCCTTTCAATCAACATCTCTAATAATGTCTGCATATTCTGAATCATTCTTTTTCTCCCTTTGCAGGCTTTGTCAGTCCTTTATGGGTACGCAGAGCAATGTGGATTAATTTTACTGCTTCATTAAAACCTTTGTCTTTAGCAAAAAATCCAGAAATACCCAACTTCGTAGCCTGAGTTAAATTTTCCTTTGAGCCATACGCACTAAAAATCACGACAGGAATATTATTACCCGCTGCCTTTATACTTCGCAGCACATCTAAACCATGTATGTCGGGCAAAAACAGATCAAGAAACACTATGTCAAATTTTTCTGTTTCTACTTTTGCTAATACCTGCCCGCCTCTATAGATTACAGAAACATCAAAACCCTTTTGTTCAAGCCAATATTGCATCATATTGATAAAATCTTTTTCATCATCAACAAGCAAAACTTTAATCTTTTCTTGTCCCATAAGTAATCCTTTTTATCCTGTTTTCGTTTCTGGATAAACTTATACTCAACCCCAAACACTAACGGAAAACTCTATCTGCGTGCCAAAAAGCACAGTAAATAATATTGGATCTTTTACAGAATCGATAATTTTTTACACTTCCATTCGTCTGTTTATCATTTCAAAAAGAATCCAGAAGTCAGAATAGAAGACAAATAAAAACGAAACTTACATATACTCAAACGTAATAGGTTTGAGGATAACATTAAGACTCCTTAAAAAATCTTTTAAAGTCATTTTTATCAGTAACATGTAAATATGCATCCTGATAAGTAATCATTCCTTGTTTATATAAATTATATAAAGATTGATTCATTGTTTTCATTCCATCTTTCCTCCCTGTTTGGATTAAAGAAAAAATTTGATGCTCCTTTTCTTCTCTAATTAAAGTACGCATAGCAAAATTAACCAGCATTATCTCTGTAGCGAGACACATCCCCTGCGTATTGGACTTTGGAATTAAAATCTGTGAAATTGTGCCGACAAGAACAGAAGATAATTGAGTGCGTACCTGCTGCTGATGATTAGGCGGAAATACATCTATAATCCTGTTAATAGTCTGCACCGCAGTAGAAGTATGCAGCGTGGCAAACACAAGATGTCCAGTTTCCGCGATATTTAAAGCAGCCTGGATTGATTCTAAATCCCGCATTTCACCGATTAAAATTACATCAGGATTCTGGCGAAGCACATATTTGAGCCCTTGTTTAAAAGAAAATGTGTCTGTGCCTATTTCACGTTGAGAGATCACACTTTTTTTGCTTTTATAAATAAATTCTATTGGATCTTCTATTGTAACAATATGACAACCGCGTTCTACATTTATATGCTCAATCATTGCGGCTAAAGTAGTACTTTTCCCAGAACCTGTAGCTCCGGTAACTAAAAATAGCCCTCTCTTTTTGCGGCCAATACTAATCAACTGCTCCTGAGGCAAGCCTAATTCCACAAAACCCGGAACGTTATGCGGAATTGCCCTGATCGCTGCGGCAACTGTTCCGCGATGAAAAAAAATATTGCCCCTAAAACGCGATATTTTTGCTAAACTAAAAGACTTGTCTAATTCATACTCAGCTTCAAAGTGTTCTATGTCCTGCTCAGTTAATAACGAATAAATTAACTTTTTACTTTGCTCGGCATTTAAATGCGGGTACTCTTCTAAAGGGATTAATACTGAATCCAATCTTATCTGCGGCTGAATGCCGGTATGAAGGATCAAGTCAGAAGCTTTTTTCTCGATCATAGTTTGAAGCAAATCTTCTATTGTAAACTGCAATGGCATTTTAGAAGTCCCTTTCTAAAAAATAACTAACTAAATAGTTTATAGCATAGAGATAAAATAATGTCAACCTGCTCTTTATATACTCAAACGTAATAGGTTTGAGTATAACAGCAGATATCTATAACGAAAATTTAAAAGATTCATTTGTTTTAATGGTAAAAAATGAAGAATTTATTTTAAATTTTATCGCGAAAGACTCTGCGTTATTTTGACTAATATAAATGTTCAGCACAGATTTACTCAGCTTGAAATTAATTAATTTGCCTTTATAACAAAGTTGAAACTTCATTTTATTCCAGCATTCAGGCAGCTTGGGAGTAATTTTAAGATAATCATCGGTGATTTCTACACCAGCAAACGCCCTTAAAGCGATATCAATAGAACCGCCCATTACTCCTGTATGAATCCCTTCAGGAGTTGTGCCTCCCTGAGTATCATAAATATCTGATTCTAAAACTTCCCTGTACCAATCCCATGCTTCTTTTTTTTTCCTTAAAATATGCGCGATATAACAATGTACAACTTTACTTAAAGTAGAACCATGCGAAGTCCTTTTTACATAATAATTATAATTTTTTCGTAACAAATTTTTATTCCATTTATAACCTAAATTAGATAGAATATCCGCAACTTCAGATAAAGGCAATAAATAAAAAATCATTAAAACATCCGCCTGTTTAGCAACTTTATAAGCATCAGGAGATTTACCTTCAGCTTTCAAAATTCTATCCAGCCGATGGATATTTTTATATTTCTTCCTATAATATGCCCAATCTAATTCCTGTAGTTTGAAATATCCCGCGAACTGACTAATTATCCCCTGCTCATTAATAATAATTTTCATTCTATAAGTTATTTTATGCCAGAACTTAAGTTCTGCTTGATCAATGCCTAATTTTTTCAGTAATCTAATTTTATTCTTCTCTGGAATAATTTTAAGCATTTTCTCAGCATATAGTAATGTCAAAACAATCATAAAATTAGTATACGTATTATCCTGTAATCCAGCAGATTCAGCATTTGGCAATTTTTCATGAAATTCATCAGGCCCCATAAGCCCCTTAGTATGATAGCGTTTATCTTTATTACTATAATAAGTAAGGCTTGCGCCAAAATGCGCTATAGAAAACAAAAGTTCCGCTCCATAATTTATTAGAAATTCAATATCCCCGCTTATAATGTAATATCTCCATACATTGTAAGCAATCGCAAAAGAAATATGCCTTTGCAAACAACTATGATCAGCACCCCATTTGCCTGATAAAGGATTAAGGTGAATCTGTTGTGTTTCCTCTGTGCCTTCTGAACCGCTTTGCCATGGAAACATTGAGCCTTTGTACCCATTAACCTTTGCGTATTCTCTTGCCTGCGCAAGCCGCCGATATCGGTACATCAACAACGCCTTAGCCGTATCAGGTAAATTAAAATCAAAAAAATGCATCGCAAAAATCTCATCCCAAAAAATATGCCCGCGATAAGCTTCTCCATGCAAACCGCGCGCTGGGAAACCAGCATCAATTTTAACATTGTGTTTAGATGCTGTCTGCAAAAGATGAAATATATGCAAGCGCAAAATTTTTTGAGAAAAAGCATCACCCTGAATATATAAATCAATTTTATCCCAAAGTTGTGCCCATGCCTTTATATGAATATTTAAAGATTGGTTAAACCATTTACTATTTTTTAAATGTTTAATTGCCGCGGTTTTAGGATTTTTTATGCCTGCATCTTGTGTTGTATAAATTGCCGCAATTTTTTCTATATCATAAGTTTTTCCCTTTTCAACAAAAATTCTAAACTCTTGTCCAATAACTGCCTTTCCATGTTTTAAGACTTCAATGCTTATATTTTTCTGTTTATTACCGCATACAATCCTTAATTTAGCTGCTTCACACACACCAATATCGGAGGAACTTGTCTTTTTACAAAGATAAATACCATCTTCCCCAAATCTACCCAAATTATAAGGCTGCCAATGCGTAAAACTAAGCTGACGGTAACGCTCCACATTCATATTTAACATTGCGCCGTCAAGCATTGTGCGTACTGTAATGCTATTGCTATAATTTTCAGGTGTAATGCTATATTTGAGCGCAACTAAATGAGGCTCAGCCATATTCACTATTCTCTTTTCCTCAATCCTCGTACGAAAACCTTTATGAGTCTGAAATCTTATTTTTTTGTAAAGAAAACCTTGTTTCATATCTAACTCTTGCTGATAAAAAAGAATTTTCGCAGATGATGGGCAAAACCATTCCCAATCTCCAATTCTAAAAGTTAAATACATCCAATTTGGGCAGTTAATTAAATCCTCATTTAAAATTGTCCTGCCTGCGATATGCGTAGGCAAACGATTATAAACTCCCGCAATATATGTGCCTGGATAATGAATTTCTGAAGGGATTGCTTCCACAGCCGCGCCCCTGGTACAAAGGTACCCATTACCTAAAGCGCAAATAGTTTCACGCAAGCCTTCCTGCTCCGGCTCAAACCCTTTATAAACAATTTTCCATAAAATATTTTCCATTGTTCCCTTCACTAATCTATACTCAAACTGGTGCATCCCCGCATTTGTAAATATTTATAATAATTATTTGGCTCTTTGGAATTTTATACTCAAACGTAATTGGTTTGCAAAATTTAGGCGTTTCCCTGTACGGTAGATTGAAACGTTCTGATTAATTACCTTCTAACAACAGCTCAAACATTTTTTTTACCTCTTCAGGAGAAGACAGATAAAACTGCGCGGATGAACTTTTAGGGGCATCTGAAACCAAAATACCACAGCCTCTGCCGCGTACCATTCTAAAAGCATCTTCGTCCGTAGTGTCATCTCCGATATAAACCATTACGTACTTATCCCAGGTAATATTTAAAGCCTGCATAATCCAACGTAAAGCCATACCTTTATTCCACTCAATTGCCGGTAATATCTCAAAAACTTTTTTTCCATGCATCAAACGCAAACTATTATTTTCCTGTACGACTTTATTCACTATATCCTTAATTCGTGCTAAATACTCAGTATCCACTAATCTATAATGTACTGCCACACTAAATTTTTTTTGTTCAATAATTACACCTTTAATATTACCGATTTGTTTTAAAAGCGCGGGGATAATTTTATCTATAACCGCGATCGCCTGTTGAGCCTGAGGATGCAGCATTGTTACACCATTGCCCAAAATATCAAACCCATGACTGCCCGCGTAAAACAATCCTTCAATACCTAGAAGATTTTCCACATCTTCACGCATTCTACCGCTAACAATAGCAGTAGTAAATTTTTGAGAAACAAGTTTTACTAAATTACGCATTTCATCTGAAATCAATGCCAATTCAGGCCTGTCCACAATAGGAGTTAAAGTTCCATCATAATCCAAAAAAAACACTGGTTTTTTCCTTGCGCAAAATATTTTTTTTGGAGCGCGTAAGTAATCAGGATTAAAATACATTCGTGTATCATTTATATTAAATTCAGCATAAGCCTGCGTAACTTGCTGCTGTTGATCCCACACATTAAATAAAGGAAGAGGTTTCCTATCAAACCAATTCTGTATCCAATCAACGTTCAAAACAGACAAATCTGTAACTGTAACATCTGCGCCGTTTTTATTTAATTCAGCAGCATTATCACTTCTTGCTACCCCAACGACAAGAGCAAAACCACCATTTCGGCCTGCCTGTACTCCGGAGATAGCATCCTCAATAACTACACTTCGAGCAGGGCTCACACCCAGATTCAACGCAGCAGTAACAAAAATATCCCCTTCAGGCTTGCCTTCAAGTTTTAATTCTTCCGCGATAACTCCATCAAGTCTTGTCTCAAAAAGATGCATAATCCCAGCTGTTTCTAAAATAAAACGACAATTTTTAGAAGAAGAAACAATGCCAACACGTATGCCTTTCTGTTTTAAAGCGTTAACTAAATTAACCGTTGGCTCATACACTCCGACGCCATCATTATTTAACACTTCTCTGAATTTAAGATTCTTTTTATTGCCAAGCCCATAAATCGTTTCAGTGTCAGGAGAATCATCAGGATTGCCTAAATCAAGCTCAATACCTCTTGAAGCAAGAAAACTTTTTATGCCTTTAAGCCGCGGTTTTCCATCAACATAATTAAGATAATCATTTTTATAGCTAAATTCAACAAAATCCTGATTATCACGTTTCTGCCGCAAACACAAATATTCATCAAAAATTAATTTCCACGCTTGAGCATGCACTTTATCTGTTTTAGTAATCACTCCATCCATATCAAAGATAACCGCACCATAAGAATATTTACACATACAATCTCCCTCCTGAAATTAAACAATGCTATATTCAAACCTATTACGTTTGAATATATTGATAATAAAAAACATACCATCAATCCATCAATTTTTTACGGTTAAGAGATTTTATTATACCATAAATTAAGAAAATTTCATAATTGAATCAATAAGCCCCAGTAATCGGTGAGAAGCGGTGAAATAATCACTGTTTTTCGCCTGTTCTTCTTTGTATGTCGCTTGAGAAAAAAAGTAAAAACGTAAAAAGGGGGCATTATTTCACAGCTTCTGAGTGA
>QNCH01000072.1 GCA_003645745.1 Candidatus Omnitrophota bacterium | reverse complement strand
GCATAATTATCCTCCTTACATTCTGAAACTTTTGCAACAATATGCTACACTGAGTATTCTTATACTCAAACGTAATTTGTTTGCAATTTTATGACGTCCCCCTGCACTGCATCTTGAAACGTTTTACATTCGCAAATCCTTAGGCACAGCAAACTGCGCCTGCGGTTGGGCTTAGGTCAGAACGTTCCAATCTAGGACACAGGGAAACGCCTAAATTTTACAAACCAATTACGTTTGAGTATATTCCAATGTCTCAATAAAAATATCCACAATTTCCGGGTCAAACTGTGTTCCAGCACAACTTTTTAATTCTTTAAGCGCGTTTGCCCTGTTTAAAGGCTGCCGGTAAGGGCGAATAGATGTCATTGCTTCGTAAGCATCACAAACTGATAAAATACGCGCTCCTATTGGAATTTCTTTTCCCCTTAATCCTTCAGGATATCCTTTCCCATCATAACATTCATGATGATAAAGAATAAGAGGAGTTAATTTGCCATTTTTATCTATACTGCGCACAATATTTGTAGAAACGATACAATGAGTTTTAAGTTTCATATACTCTTCATTTGTTAATGTTTCTTTTTTCAAAAGTAACTGCTCACTTATCGCCACTTTACCTATATCACGCAACAATCCAGCAAATCGAATCAACTCTATTTCATCTGCAGATAATCCAATTTTAGCAGCAACACGCACAGCAAATTCTGCCACATGCTCAGAATTAGAAGCAAAATAATTATTTTTCCCTTCAACTACTTTAACCAGCGCTGATACAGAACCAAGATAATCATGCTTAACCTGTAAATAGCGTTCCGCGTTATTAATGCACCTTGAAATTTCTGAATTAATCGTTAAAATTGTATTCATATCCTGCTGAGCAATCACAAATTCTTTATTACCTGCAAACAATACTACACCAATTATCTCTGCACCAAGCATAAGAGGAAATACAAACAATGATTTTGGGTTTTCTAAAGGGAAATACTCTAATATCTGCGGTTTTGCTTGAATCTGTACAATAGATACGAAACTATGCTCTTCTACTAATTTTTTATACATACTGGCATCAAAATCAAAATACCTTTTGGTTAAATTTTTAAAATCAGAATCAACTCCTTCTATTGCGCCAAAAATAAATTTGCCTGTTGCTTTTTCATAACGTAATATCGCAAATAAATCAGTTTCAACTATTTGCGACAAATAACGCAAAGACAATTGTAAAATGCTATGCATTTCTATCAAGCCTTCCATTTCTTTACTAATTTTATAAATCAATGCAGTATTATGTACCAATTTTTTATTTTCATTATCTAACTCTTTTTTATGCAAAGCAAAACTAATACTTTTCAAAAGCTCATCAATATTAAACGGCTTAATAAAATATGCGTATACTCCTTCATTTACAGCTGCCACAGAAGTTTCCACTGAACTATATGCTGTAACAAAAATAATAATAATTTCAGGAAATTTATGTCTCAATTGTTTTAAAACATCTGTACCTATCATATCCGGCAATTTTACATCCAAAATCACTATATCAAATCCTTTGTTCAACAAATTCATTCCATCTTTTCCCGAGTCTGTGGACTCAACATAAAAACCTTTTGACTCTAAAATAGCAGAAAACATTTTAGTTGACACAGAGTCAGCATCAATAATCAAAATTGAATGTTTAATATTTTCCATAAATTAAATACACTTTTCTTTTATCAATAATTCTTTAAAAATGCTTCAATTCCCAAACGCACACCATCAAGCACTGCTTTTGAAGATATTGTTGCTCCGGTAATTGCCTGAATCTTGTCTTTATCTCCATTCTTGAAAAATGTTAAATCTGTATATTTTTTATTTTTAAACTGCCTAAGAAAAGCAGGCTCTGTTTCTTTATATTTAAGTTCATTAATTTTTGAACCTAAACCAGGAGTTTCTTTATGTTCTAAAACTTTTACTCCAGTTATTGCCTTTTCTGTGTCAATTCCTACTAAAAGCTGCATCTGCCCTCCATATCCGCTGCTGGTTAATTGTAAGCACCAGCCTAATAATTTATCCTGTTTATCAAAAGCCTCATAATAAGGCATTATTCCTTCTTTCTGCTGATATTTATAATGATCCGCGCTAAGCACAGATTTTAATGACTGGTCAAGAATTATCTGCTTTTGCATAGCAATAACAGGAGCAGTTTTCTTATATATGCCTGCTAAAATTAGAGCACAAACAAAAGACATAACCAGTAACGTTCCAGTTAACTTAAACATATTTTCTCCTCATATACACTCAAAAGCAATAGGTTTGAGTATACTAATGCCTTTGATTATTCTTAACAGTTTCAATGGCTATAACCACTTCACGTAAAATATCAGCGTAAAATTGTGCTTCAGCTTCTTTCATTTTTGTCATAATCAAGCCCTTATTTGTGACCACATACCTTGCAGGCAAACGATTTAAAACAATCGCCGTAATATCCATCCTACATTTTTCACACTTACAAAGATCATTCCTGTCAGAAAGTACTCTTTCCACTGCATTACCAACAACAACCTCTAGATAATTTTTTAATTCCATATTCGCTTAATCCTTTTTAAACTCTGATGAACATTTTGCCGCTAAGTTCTTTTACCATACCTTTTAATTGCAACTCAAGCAAACCTTTATATATACAAGCAGGAGAAAAATCCAGCTGTTTAATAATTATATCTATATGTAACGGGTTAGCACTTAAAAATGCAAGTATTTTTTTTGTCTCCTCAGTAATTTGAGAACATTGAGATTTGCAAGTAATATTCTCTAATTTATCTAAAAATACAATATTTAAATCCTCTAATACATCCTGTCCATTTTGCACCAATTTTGCGCCTTGCTGAATTAATTTATTTGTCCCTTGAGCGTTAATGCTATTTGCAGCACCAGGTACAGCATAAACGTCCCTGTTTTGTTCCAATGCAAAATTAGCTGTAATTAAAGAACCACTTCTTTTAGCTGCCTCTACCACTACTAATGCTTTACAAAGCCCGCTAATTATCCTATTTCTGCGCGGGAAATTATTCTGAAGAGGCGGAGTAAGGAGAGGAAATTCAGACACTATCGCCCCCTGCTTAATAATCTTAAAAGCTAATTCTTTATTCCTTAACGGATAAATATTACCCAACCCGCTGCCTAAAACCGCTATAGTTTTGCCTGTACCTGAAAGCGCTCCCTTATGTGCCGCAGTGTCAATGCCAATAGCAAGTCCTGAAACAACGCAAACACCTTTTACCGACAATTCTGCGGAAATCCGTTCTGCTTGAGTCAAACCATAAAAACTTGCCCTGCGGCATCCAACCACCCCTATACACACTTGCGATAAAATAGAAACATCTCCTAATACATAAAGTACTACAGGAGGGTTGTATATCTGCTTTAAACATTCAGGATATTCTGAATCAATAATTGTAACTATTTTTACTTTAAGACGATTTATCTGCCTTAACTCATTTTTGAAAATTTCCGATTCAAGCACAGTTTGAATATGCCTGGCAATACTAATCTCAAGATTACCTTTTTTAAGAAGTTCATCTATATGAGCAGTAAAAATTTCACTCACACAAGAGAAACGTTTTAACAAATTTATAATTTTGATATTACCTAATCCAGGCACTAAATTTAATGCAATAATATATTCTTGTTGACGCATAATAATCTAAATAAATTAGATTCCCGCTAAAAACATTGCGGAAATGACAGTGTATAACTGCCTCCTATTATACTCAAACGCAATTGGTTTGTAATTTTATGACATTCCCCTGCACTGCACTGCATCTTGAAACGTTCTTCTATCGCCAAACCTCAACGCAGCGAGCTGCGCCTGCAGTTTGGCTTAGGTCAGAACGTTCCAATCTACAGCACATGGAAACGCCTAAATTTTACAAAATAATTGCGTTTGAATATAGACGTTTATTTTTTAACTTGCTTAGCATAAGGCCAGGCAAGAATTCCCCCATCCATTACCTTAACATTAGTAACCCCTGCAGCTTTCAAAATTAAAGCAGCCTCATACCCTCTTAATGATATTTTACAAAACGTAATAATTTCTTTATTCTGCGGTATTTCAGATAAACTATTACGCAATTTTCCCAAAGGGATTAAAACTGTATTTTCAATATGCACAATTTCATATTCTCCTGGAGAACGCACATCAAGGAAAACAAAATCATCTCCTCTGTCAATTTTTTCCTTAACCTGCATTGGTGTTATTGCTGTACAAATGCCATCCATCCTGTTTCTCACAATATTTGCCGCAGTAATAAGGTTATCCATAGCAGGAGAATAAGGCGGAGCATAACAAAGATCTAAATTTGCAATCACGTCAACTGTCATTTTAGCTGTAATTGCCACAGCCGCTGCATCAACTCTTTTATCAGCGTCTCCAGGCCCCACAGCCTGCACACCCAAAAGCTGCCGAGTATTTTTATCTGCAATCAATTTCAGTATAATCAATTTTGCCCCAGGATAAAAATGTGCTTTATCCGGAGCAGGACTCAACACTGTAACTACATCAAAACCAGATTTACAAGCTTGGTGTTCACCTAAACCTGTTCTGGCAACATTAAAGTCAAAAACCTTACATACTGTAGAGCCTAATACACCAGAGAAGATATCTTTAATACCACAAATATTATTCGCTGCAACTCTTCCCTGCTTATTAGCAGTTGAGCCCAAAGGAATAAAGCACGGCTCGTGAGTAACCAAATTGATTGACTCTACACAATCTCCAGCTGCAAAAATATCAGGGTCACTGGTTTGCATTTTCTGATTAACTTTAACTCCTCCGGTAACTCCAATTTCCAAGCCTGCATCCTTTGCTAAGATAACATTAGGCTTGACCCCCACAGATAAAACAACAAAATCACAAGGAATCTCCATTTTATCAGTTACCACAGATTCAACTTTATCTTTTCCCCTAAATGCTGTTACTGTAGTAGAAGTTCTCACTTTTACGCCTTTTGCTTCTAAATGCTGATTTACCTGATAAGCTAATTCCCAATCCAGAATAGGCAAAATCTGCGGAAGCCTTTCCACAATTGTCACACGACAGCCTTTTTCAACCAGAGCCTCTGTCATTTCAATGCCAATAAGCCCGCCGCCAATAATTACCACATCGTTAGCTTTGTCTTCCAACAAAGCTGTCTTAATGCCCTCTGAATCCTCAAGACTCTGTAAAGTAAAAATATTTTTGAGCTTAATGCCGTCAACTGGAGGAATAATCGGCGTTGCGCCAGTAGCTAAAACTAATTTATCATAAATAATTTCTTCTTGTTCCTGGGAATCTACTTTTTTCATTACAACTAATTTCTTTTCCCTGTCCACTTTTATTGCTTCTGTACGGTTTAATACTTTCATATTCTTAACATTTTGAAAAAATACAGAGTCGCGGACAACACCTATAGGTGTACTCATAAGTTCTTTTTGGTCAGAAACCACACCAGAAACATAATACGGCAAACCGCAGCCGGCATAAGAAAGAAATTTTCCTTTCTCAATCAAAGTAACATCAGCCTCAGCACACAAACGGTAAATCCTTGAGCCGACTTTAGGCCCGGCAGCAACACCTCCGATAATAACAACCTTCATAAACTATCCTCCTTTTCTAACCTGCCCACTGTTTAATGACGTATGCGTTTACCCAATAAAATAACATCCCGTAAAGATTCCTTATTTTTTGCAGCCAGCCATTTTTTTGTAAAATTTGTGTTTTGTAAAATTTGAGCAATCGCGGCTAAAGCACGCAAATGAAAATTCCTTTCATCTATTGTTCCAACAAGCACAAATACAGTATTCACCGCAGGGCTGGCATCAGAAAATTTAATTCCCTTTTTGCATCTTACTAAAAGGATATCAAACAAATGTTGCCCCTGAACAATTATATGCGGCACAGCAATACCTTCTCCAATCACAGTACTGGTTTCCTGCTCCCGCGCTAAAAGAAGCTGTAGGAGATCAGACGGCTGCATATGCAATTTTTGAGAAAGAATTTCAGCTGCTAATTTAAAAAAATCTTTTACTTGAATCGGTTTGTTTATATCAAGAATAACGCATTTTTCAATAATCTGATCAAATCTGTCTTTTGTAATCTCATCGCGTTCCTGGATAATCTCTTTTAATTCAGTTTCCAAGGAATGTGTTGTAAGCTCTTTTGCAGTAATCCGTTCAATAAGATGTAGTAAAGCATATTCTCTGGTTGTTCTAATTCTACCATAAAACCAATAGATAAAAAAACCAAAACTAACAAAAATAGAAAATACCGCGAATGAATGAATACCCATTTCAAAAATTAACAAAGCATAACCAATAATACCCACAATTTGTACCCAAGGATATAATGGGGAAATAAATTTTGGCTGATAGTTCTGTACCTTGCTTTCACGCATAATAATCACCGCGAGGCAAGAAAGCAAAAACGTGCCAATAAGCACAGCAGATGCCATTTTAACAAGCACAGTTAAATCAAAAAACAAAACAACAACAATACAAAGTCCGGTAAAAATAATCGAAATATACGGAGTTTGATAACGTTTACTAATTCTGGAAAAAATTTCAGGCCACAGCCGGTCTTGAGCCATAGCCATAGGATACCTTGCTGCTGCCATAATTCCTGCATTAGCAGTTGAAATGAATGCTAAAATAGCGGCTATAGTGAGTAGTAATGCGCCTTTTGTGCCCAAGAATACACGTGCTGCATCGGAAATAGGCGTTAAAGAATTAGCAAGAGCCTGCCCTAACACACCAGAAGCTACAAAAACAACAATTGTATAAATTACTGTAACAACAAAAAGCGAAAGAATCATACCAAGAGGAATCGTACGTTCAGGATTTTTAACTTCTTCTGCAACGCAAGCTATTTTCAGCAGTCCCCCAAAAGAAATAAAAACAAAACCTGCAGTTGCAAAAATCTGCTGCGGGCCGGCCGGCATAAAAGGCACAAAATTATGTACATCAATAAACGGCACTCCACGCGCAATATAAACAAACAAAATAGATAAAAGGCCTAGTACTAAAAAACGCTGCATCCTGCCAACTTCTTTTATCCCAATAATATTAATTACAACAAAAACAAGACAAAATGCTATAGCAATAATATGCATCCGGGCAGCAAAAAACATTTTCGCAAAAGCAGCTATACCTACTAAAGCAAACGCGCTTTTTAAAGACAAAGAAAACCAGGTAAGCAATCCGTTAATACTTCCCACAGCAGGCCCCATACTTCTTGTTACATAAAAATATGTTCCGCCTGTTTTAGGCATTGCGGAAACCAATTCAGCTTGTGAAAGCATACCGGTTAAAGCTAATAGCCCTGCAAAAAAATAAGAAAGGACAACTGCAGGCCCGGCCTGAGCATAAGCTATGCCAGGTAAAATGAAAATCCCTGAACTAATCATTGCTCCTGTAGCAATACAAAATACATCTAAGAGGCTAAGTTCTTTTTTTAATTTCATTACAGCTTCCTGCCCAATC